>NZ_JAMYRY010000019.1:0-116064 GCF_040321655.1 Mesorhizobium sp. M0306
CTCGACAATATGCGCGATCTGTCAAACGACGCAACGATCGCTTTTCACCCATCTCCCTCATTCCCATTTATGGGTTCACGACCTAGTACCTGGTGGATGAAGGGCTCGTCGTCTCCAAGTATGATCGACCTCACACCGGCCAGGCTGGTTGTTTGGGTGGGAAAGGAATGCCGCGGCGGATGCAAAAGACCGGCTGCGAAGCACCGGACCTTTCTGCGGCGTCCCCCAGTCCCGCAGGGGCACTTTGGCAGGCTGAGAACCGCTCCGCATCAGCGCCAGGGGGTCGGATTCACGGTTGCTGCTGCGTACCGCCAGGAATAACGAGAGTACCCTGGCCCGGCCTTGAGTATCTGAAGCCTATGAAGAACAAAGCAACGATGATCAAACAAATGACGATGACCGCGACGACGCTGCCAGGATGGTGTCCGGTATCTGGCGGTTGGACCATTGCCTTCCCGTATGGCTATCGCCGCTGACCTTCTTCATCTTCCAACCGAGCATGACGACTGTCAATGGACAGAGGAGCTGCCCCCCGCCATCCAATCAGCCGCCGGTAGTGTCGAACACGTTACGCGCTTGCCGACGAAGCTGATGATGGACCGAACCACAACTTGTCCTAAGCACGCCTCCATCGCTGCGAAGCGTTGGATGGCGGCGATCCACCGCGGCTTAGTCAAGCCGGAAACAGGAACGCCGCCGCCGGATCGAAAAAGACCTGCCGGCTGCAGGGCGACACACCCTGCGATTGCATGGCGGCGGAGGTCGGCCTGATGTCAACCTCCTGTCCAGCGGGGGTGCGCGCGACGATCCGCCGGCGCTCGCCGTAAAATGCGATATCGACGATCTCGACATTCAGCTCCGCGCACGCCGGGCTCCGCTCCATGCTAAAGGCTTCGGGCCGGATCATCAGCCTGGTCTTCTGGCCTTTGCCGAACGTGCCGTTGGGCCTCACTCCGGATATGACCGAACCGTCTGTCATGCGGATCGTTGTCGTGCCGTTGGTGGTGTCGAGATGTTCGGCGGCGAGGAAATTCGAATTGCCGATGAAGCCGGCGACGAAGTCGGTCGCCGGCCTGAGATAGAGATCCTCGCCGGTGCCGGTCTGCTCGATGCGGCCATCCTTGAACAGGGCGATCCGGTCCGACAGATGCAGCGCCTCTTCCTGATCGTGGGTGACGTAGAGAATGGTGACGCCGGTCTGGCGATGGATGCGGCGGATTTCGCCCTGGATTTCCTCGCGCAGCTTCTTGTCGAGCGCCGACAATGGCTCGTCCATCAAAAGGATCGGAGGATCGTAGGCCAGCGCCCGGGCCAGCGCGACGCGCTGCTGCTGGCCGCCCGACAGCGCGCCGGGTAAGCGCCCGGCAAAGCTTTCGAGCCGCACCAGGGCCAGCATGTCGGCGACCTTTTTCTTCACCTCGGCGTCCGGCCGGCGGCGAACCCGCAGCGGAAAAGCGACGTTTTCGGCCACCGTCAGATGCGGAAACAGCGTGTAGCGCTGGAAGACCATGCCGATGTTGCGCTTGTGCGAAGGCACTGCAAGCAGTGATTTTCCTTCCAGCAAGACATCGCCGGAAGTCGGGTCCTGAAAGCCGGCGATCGCGTAGAGCGTCGTCGATTTTCCCGAACCGGAGGGCCCGAGGAAGGTCAGGAACTCGCCCCTGGGAATGTCCAGCGTGACGTCGTGCACGGCGACGATCGCCCCGAACGCCTTGCGCAGATTGCGGATGGAGAGGAAAGGGTGGGTCATGTCCGGAACTTTCGCTGCAGCAGCGCCGTCATCACCATCAGGGCAAGCGTCAGCCCGACCAGCAGGCTGGAGGCGGCGGCGATCACCGGACTGAGGTCCGACCGCAGACTGCCCCAGATCTTGACGGGCAAGGTTTGCAAGCTGGGGCTGGCCATGAAGATCGCCACCACGACTTCGTCCCACGACGCGAGGAAGGAAAAGATCGCGGCGGAGAAGATGCCGATCCGGATCGACGGCAAGGTGATCCTGAGCCTGGCCTCGAGCGGGCTTGCCCCGCAGACGATTGCCGCGTCCTCGATCGACTTGTCGAACCCTTCGAGCGCCGCGGCGATCGGGATGATGGCGAAGGGCAGCGCCAACACGGTGTGGGCGATGACGAAGCCGATGGTGGTACCGCCGAGGCCGAGGCGAAGGAAGAAGGCGTAGATGGCGATGGCGAAGACGACGACGGGCAGGACCATCGGCGTCAGCAGCAGGCCGCGCAGGATCTCACGTCCGGCAAACCGTCCGCGAACCAGAGCAAAGGAGGCGAGCTGGCCGATCGCCACTGCCAGGATCGCCGTCATGGTGGCGATCCGAGCGCTGGTCAGCGCGGCGTCGAGCCAGGCCGGATCGGCAAAAAGCTCCTGGTACCATTTGAGCGTCCAGCCGGGCGGCGGAAAGGCCAGCCAGCGCGACGAGCCGAAGGAGAGCAGGACGATGAAGACCACCGGCAACAGAAGAAAGCCGGCGACCAGCGCGGTGAAGCCGAGCAGGGCAACCCGCAGTCCACCCATGCGGTCATAGTCGAGCAGCATCTCAGATGCCTCCGCTAATGCGCCTGGCACCGACAAGGCGCAGCTGCAGCGCGTAGAGAGCCATGGTGACGACAAGCAGGATGAAGGCTGCGGCGCTGCCGAGCCCCCAGTTGAGCAGCGACTGGACCATCTGCGCGATCATTTCGGCAAGCATCATGTTCGACGTGCCGCCGAGCAGTGCCGGCGTGACGAAGTAGCCGAGCGACATGACGAAGACCATCAGGCCACCGGCGGCGACGCCGGGCAGCGACAGCGGCAGGAGGATGCGGCGGAACGCCTGGAAAGGGCTTGCGCCGCACAGCGACGCCGCACGCAGCGTCATCGGATCGATCGCCCGTAACGTGCCGACCAGCGGCAGGATCATGAAGGGCAGCATGATATAGACCATGCCGATGGTGACGCCGGTGAGATTGTTGATGAGCGGCAGCGGCTGGTCGATGACGCCGATGGTCATCAGCGTCCGGTTGATGACGCCGGTACGCTGCAGGAGCACCATCCAGGCATAGGTGCGGGTGAGCAGGTTCGTCCACATCGACAGAATGATGATGCCGAAGATGATCGAGGCCAGTCCCGAAGGCATGATCGCCAGCATCCAGGCGACCGGAAAGGCGACAAGGACCGTGACGATGGTGACCAACGCCGCGACCAGGAATGTGTTGAAGAACACCCGCGCATAGGTGCCGTCACCAAGCAGGGCAGCATAGTTCTGCAAGCCTGGCTCGGGCTCCGTGACACTGCGCAAAAGCAGCGCCAGCACGGGGACGACGAAGAACAGCATAATCAGAATCAGGGCCGGCAGCAGGCCATTGAGACCTGCCGGCACCCGCACCGTTCCAAAGTTCCGGCGTGTTTCGACCGACATGACAGCGACCCGGCTACGGGACGAGACGGCGCGAACCGTCTCGTCCATTGCGGTTCAAGGGCGGGCTTATTTCGCCTGCCAGGCATACCAGCGCGCGGCGATGGTGTCGCGATTGGCGGCCCAGTAGTTCATGTCGAGATTGATCTGTCCGTCGACATGAGCGTCCGGCAGCGATTTCACGGCATCGGCCGGCATCTCTGCCTTGGCCTTGGTGTTGATCGGCGCATAACCGCTGGCTTCGGCAAATTTGGCCTGGCCAGCGGGGCCGCTCGCCGCAGCGAGGAATTTCATCGCCGTATCCTTGTTCTTGGCACCCTTCGGTACCACCAGAACGTCGGCTGCGGTCAGGTTCTGGTTCCAGGAGACACCGACATCGGCGCCATCCTTGTCCAGTGCGAAGACGCGGCCGTTCCACAGCTGGCCGAACGTTGCTTCGCCGGATGCGATCAATTGCTGCGACTCCGCCCCGCCGCCCCACCAGACGATGTCCGACTTGATGGTGTCGAGTTTCTTGAAAGCGCGATCGAGATCCAGCGGATAGAGCTTGTCCGCCGGAACACCATCGGCCAGCAGCGCGATCTCGATGACACCGGGCGCCGACCATTTGTAGAAGGTCCGCTTGCCCGGGAATTTCTGCAGGTCGAACATGTCGGCCCAGCCGGCCGGTTCACCCGAAACGGCGCCCTTGTTCCAGGCGAGCACGAACGAATAGTAGAAACTGCCGACGGCGTGATCGGTGGTGAAGCGCGGATCGAGGTCGGCCTTCGGCACGGTCTTGAAGTCGATCGGCTCCAGCAGACCGTCCTTGGCCGCCTTGATGGCGAAATCCATCTCGACGTCGACGACGTCCCAGTTGACACTGCCGCTGTCTACCATCGCCTTCAGCTTGCCGTAGTCGGTCGGGCCGTCCTGCATGACCTTGATGCCGGATGCAGCGGTGAACGGCTCGGCCCAGGATTTGGTCTGCGCTTCCTGGGTCGTCCCGCCCCAGCTGGTGAACACCATGTCCTCGGCCTTTGCGGCCGTCGTTGCCAGAACTGTCGTTGCAATAAATCCGGCAAGGATGCCGGTGATGATCAGTTTCATGTCGTTCTCCTCTGTTGTTTTCGTTGTTGTCTGTTCGCGATCGGTCGTTTTCGCCTTGATCGCGCATCTCCGGCCAGCGGCGGCTACCGCATGACAAAAGGATCGGGAATCGGGTCGTCGGAGGTGCGTATCCACACCGATTTCGAACGCGTGTAGTCGCGGATCGCATCGAGGCCGCCCTCGCGGCCGAGCCCGGATTGGCCGTAGCCGCCAAACGGAACCAGCGGCGAGACCGCCCGATAGGTGTTGATCCAGACCACGCCGGCATGGATGCCGCGCGCCATGCGGTGGGCTTTTGCCAGATTGGTGGTGAACACGCCGGACGCCAGGCCGAACTTAGTCTCGTTGGCGAGCGAAAGCGCTTCAGCTTCGCTGTCGAAGGCTAGCACACATAGCACCGGGCCGAAGAGCTCTTCGCGCACGCAGGCAAGGGTCTGATCAGGCGCGTCGATAATCGTCGGCGCGTAATAGAAGCCGTCCGACATGCCCGCGGGGCGGATGCCGCCGGTGACCAGTTGCCCGCCCGCGGCCAAGCTTTCAGCAATGATCTTCTCTATCCATTCGCGCTGGCGCGAGGTGGCGAGCGGTCCCATTTCGATCGCGGGATCCTGCGGATCGCCAATCCTGATCGCCTCGGCCTTGCGCTTGAGCCGGGCGAGGAATTCGTCCTTCACGGAGCGCTGGACCAGCAGCCGCGAGCCGGCGACGCAGCTCTGGCCGGTGGCAGCGAAGATGCCGGCAACGACCGCGTTGGCGGCGCTGTCCAGATCGGCATCGGCGAACACCACGACCGGGCTTTTGCCGCCGAGCTCGAGCGTCGTGAAGGCGAGGTTTTCCGCCGTATTCCTGACGATCTGCCGAGCGGTCGAGGGACCGCCGGTGAAGGCGACGCGGGCGACGAGTGGATGACTGGTCAGCCGGTGACCGCAATCGTGGCCGAAGCCGGTCAGGATGTTGACGGTCCCGGCGGGAAATCCCGCCTCATGGACGAGTTCGGCGAAGGCCAGCAACGGGGCAGGGCCGTCTTCCGATGCTTTCAGAACGATGGTGCAGCCGGCCGCCAGCGCCGGCCCGAGCTTGACGGCGGACAGGAAGAGCTGCGAATTCCACGGCACAATGGCGGCGACGACGCCAATTGGCTCCGGCCGGATGGTCACTTCCATGTCGGCCTTGTCGATGGGGACAAACGAGCCCTCGTGCTTGTCGGCCAGCCCGCCATAATAGCGGTAATAGTCGCCGACATAGGCGATCTGGGCGCGGGTCTCGCGGATGATCTTGCCGGTGTCGCGCGTCTCGAGTTCAGCCAGCCGGTCGGCATTGGCGACCACCAGATCGCCGAGCCGCACCAGAAGCTTGCCGCGTGCCGTTGCCGTCATGGCTGCCCACGGGGCGGAGCGCAGCGCCCGGTGAGCGGCTTCAACGGCGCGGTCGACATCATCAGACGATGCAGCGGGCATCGTCGCCCATGGCGCGCCCGTCGAGGGATCGATGCTGTCGAAGGTCGCCGCCACTTCGACGAAGCTGCCGTCTATATAGTTCCTGAATTGAGTGGTGCTCATCGCAATCGAACTTTCGGCTCGGAAAAGGCCGGCATCACCCTGTCGATGAAGAGCTGCAGCGATTTCTTCTTGCGCCGATGGGAAAGGCCGCTGTCGATCCAGATCGAATACTGATCGTAGCCGAGCGCTTCGTAGGCTTTCAGCCTGGCGATCACCTCGTCGGCTTCGCCAATGACAAGGTTCTGCCTGATCTTGTCTGGCGCATATTGCGGCAACGCCACGATCTCGTCCTCGGTCAGCGCTTCCATTATGCCCTGGTGCACCGGCTTCTTGTTCTGGAACCAGGCGCCGAACTGGCAGTAGAACTGCGACAGATCCTGCGCGAGCCGGTCAGCCTCCGCGGCGTCCTCGGCAACGAAAGTATGCATCAGCAGCATGATCTCCGGCCTTGATACGTCGGGGTGGGCATTGCACGCCGCGTTGAAACGCTCCATCAGGCTGGCCACTTCGCCATCGCCGGAGGCAAGCGGCGTCACCTGGACGTTGCATTTTCTGGAAACCGCAAAGTCGTGCGAGTTCGGATCGCGTGCGGCCACCCAGATCGGCGGATAAGGCTTTTGCAACGGTTTGGGCGACGAGGTGGTTGAAGGAAACGACCAGAATTCGCCGGCGAGTTCGAAATCGCCATCCCACAGGCCGCGGATCGCCGGCACCATCTCGCGCATACGCTGGCCGGCACCCCAGGCCTCGAGGCCTGGGAAAAGCCGCTGGTATTCGTAAGCGTAGGCGCCGCGCGCAATGCCGATGTCTAGACGGCCGCCGGTGATGACGTCGGCCATCGCTGCTTCGCCGGCAAGCTTGATCGGGTGCCAGAACGGCGCGACGATGGTTCCTGTTCCGAGCCGGATGCGCCTGGTTTTGGCGGCGAGCCAGGCGATGTTGATGAACGGGTTCGGCGAGATGGTGAATTCCATCCCGTGATGCTCGCCGATCCAGGCAGTCTCGAATCCTGCCTCTTCCGCCTGCAGAACCAGCTCCTCCAGCTCGCCGACAAGCTCGGAATGCGGCTTGGCCGGATCCGATCGCTCCATGTGCACGAAAAGCGAAAACTTCATCGGTTTCACCCGCGGCCGGAAAGAGGAATTTGAGAAGGCGAGGGCTTGGCGAGCGGCCGGACTTCGCCTTCGACCTCGTTGCCGACATAGACGCCGAATGCATCTTCCGCACGCTCGCGCGCATAACGGGCAAGCATCGAACGAACCGCGGGATCGGCGATGTTCAGATCGGCGATCTGCTCGATGTCGACAAGCCGCATCTGGCGATCGTCGGAATAGGGGCCCTCGACCGTTCCGCGATAATAAACATGCGTGCGCCAAGGTTCGGCGGCATCGTCCCACACCGCGAACAGGAAGCCGAGCTGGGCGTCTATGGCCCTGGCGGCAAGGCGCCCCTTGAGGCTGCGCGCATCGTTTGGCGTGCCCAGTCCGCGTCCGGCAGGCAATTCATGAAACCCGTCGGCCGTTTCGACGAACAGCACACGGCCATCGTTCTCGAGAATGGCGCCGACCTCCGTATCGGGGGGAGCTGCCGCCAGCGCCTCCTGGCTGAGGCCGGGCGTGACGTAGGTGCCTCTGCAATAGCCGAGGGGCTGGGCGCCGTTGTGGCTGAAGTCGCGGACGCGGCCGATGAGGATCGAGTGATCGCCAGCATCGACCAGCTGCTCCATGCCGCAATCGAACACCGCAACGCAGCCGTCAATCAGCGGATTGCCGGTGCGGCCCGGTTGCCAGGCCACGGCCGCGAACTTGTCCGCTGCTTTGGAAGCGAAGATGCCGGAATGGGCCTTCTGGCTCTCCGACAGGATGTTGATGGCGAAACCTCTCGATGTCGAAAAAGCACTGTGTCCCAGCGCCCTCTTGGCGATGCAGACAAGCACCAGCGGCGGCTCGAGCGAGACCGAGGTGAACGAGTTGGCGGTGAAGCCGCGCGGTTCGCCTTCCGCGCCGATCGTTGTGACGATAGTGACGCCGGTCAGGAACGAGCCGAGTGCGCGCCGGAATTCGCCGCTGTCAAAGACGGTATCCGTCTCCGGCTTCACGCCGGCGTCTCCTGCCGTGTCGAGAAATTCCGTGATGTGTTTGGTCACTTTTTCAGGAGAAGCCATTGCCATCATGTGCCTTTCTCCGCTGATGGCAAGGCATTGGCCGCGCGGCGTGAGCCTCGCCATCGCCGCCGACATGGCCGGCGTCGAATTGCTGTCCTGCGACCCGGTCATGAACAGGGCCGGCGCGGCAAGGCGGGGGAGAGCATCGGCATGCTCGGCATCGGCATGGGCAAAAAGGCGATAGGTGCGCGCGTAGCCTTCGGGGTCGACGCTTTCAAGGGCGGCGCGAGCGGTGGCGGCCGCGCCGGCAAGGCTCGCCGGCAGCGGGTCGCCGAACCAGCGGGCAAGCGTTGCCGAGACGGCCGAAGCATCGCCATGCGAGCCGAGTGCTGCCGCACGTTCGCGCACGGCCTGCGCCAGCGCTGGGGGGCGGCGGAACACCGCGTTGAGGCAGACGACGGAGCGGATGCGCGAAGGCACGCGAAGGGCGATTTCCAGGGCGACCAGCGCGCCCATCGAATGGCCGACGATCGACACCGAAGCAAGGCCAAGATGGTCGAGCAGGCGCAGCGCCTGATCGGCGAAATCCGACAGGGCGGCGTCTTCCGGCGGCAGCGGTGAAGCGCCGTGGCCGAGCATGTCGATGGAGATCAGCTCGTAATGGTCTTTCATCGATGCAATCTGGTCGTGCCAGATCGTCGCGTTCATGCCGACGCCGTGAATGAGCAGAACCGGCGCGCCGGAGCCGGCGCGGATGAAGGCGGTTCCATCGGGAGCCATGTCCCGGACCCATGCGGAGGCGGCGGTATCAGCCATGCAGATCTCCGACCTCTTTCAGATCCTGATAGCGGTCGCCGATACGATGGTGCGGGCGGCCGCCGATCGAAGCGCCAAGCGCCACCACCAACTCGTCGGGCGCCGGTGCGTCACCGATCTGGAAGTGCACGGTCAGATAGTGAGAGCGGCGGCCTTCGTTGTTCTTGTCCATCAGCGGGATCGTGATCGGCGTATTCGGCCCGCCGCGCAGATTGGTGAAGGCGAGATAGGTCTTGGCGCCGACCGCGCGACGGTAGTGATTGCCGAAATGCAGCGTATGGATCAGCGCCGATGCGTGCTCGATCTCGCCCGAAGTTCCGCAGATTGCGGCCTTGCCATAGCCTTCTATCGCCTCGCCGGAACCGGCGACGGCGAGGATCTCCCGGGTCAGCATCTCGCCGAGGATGGGAGCAATGGCGCGGATCTCCGGGGACAGATCCTCGATGAAACCGCGGCCGGCCCAGGGATTCGTCAGAACCGCGGCAACGCCGATCAGGCGCAATGGTTTGGGCGCTGCCTTGCCGCCCTCGATAAGCGTGTTCTCGATATAGGTGACGGTCTTTCGGATGGCCGGTTTCATAAAATCCTCGGTCGCGATGGCACCATGTAGCACTGTCACCTCTATATCGTCTTATGGTATACCATGCTATGGAGCGCCAAGGACCTTGTCAATCGGCTGCGGAATCTGTTTTGTGGCGGCCCAAGCGAGGCGGAGAAGAAATGTCAGACGATACGCTGCGGATCGACCGCTCGGCCAAGACGTTGAGGGCGCTGGCACTGGAGCGCATGCGCGAGGCGATCATGGGCTTCTATTTCCAGCCCGGCGAAAGGCTGATCGAACGGCCGCTTTGCGATCAGCTTGGAGTGAGCCGTTCCGTCGTGCGCGAGGTTCTGCGGCAGTTGGAGGCTGAAGGCCTGGTGCAGATGATACCGGGCCATGGGCCGGCCGTGGCCAGGCCGGATCTCGGCCGCACCGACGAAATCTACGAATTGCGGGCGCTGCTGGAGGGCATCGCCGCACGGACTTGCGCGCTATCGGCGACCGACGCGCAGATCGCTTCGCTCGATGCCGCCTTGACGAACTTGCTTGACGCGTGGGCGTCCCGCGCGCCGGTGGAGGTGATGCGGGCGACGACCAAGTTCTACGAAACGCTGTTCGAGGCGGCCGACAAGCGCATAGCCTGGGAAATCGTGACGGGTCTGAACGTCCGCATCAACCAGCTCCGCTCGATGACGATCGCGTCGGAGAACCGTCGCGAGCCGGCGATCGCCGAAATGACCGAAATCATGGATGCCATCAGGTCGCGCAAGCCGGAAGAGGCGGAGGCGGCAGCCCGGCGACACGTCGAATCCGCGTGGCAGATCGCCCGCAACACGCTTCGCCTTGGCTGACTGGTATGCCGCCGGCGCGGTTCATCGTTCCATGGCAGGCGTCTAATTGGTGCGTGCAGCGAGGTGTGTGACGTGACCAAATTGCTTTCAGTTGCGGCGGCAAAATCGTATATCGGGTTTTAGTTGGGTGTGCATCTCTTGCCAAATTGCTCTGTCATTCGAACGGAGTATCGGACGGACTGAGACAGAGAAAATAGTAAAATGAATACGTTACGCCACAAAGTTGCCGTGGCACCGATGATGGATTGGACGGATAGGCATTGCCGGTTCTTCCATCGCCAGCTGACGCGGGAGGCGCTGCTCTACACCGAGATGGTGGTGGCCGAGGCGGTCATCCACGGCGCACGCGAGCGGCTGCTCGGCTTCGACGACAGCGAACATCCGGTGGCTCTGCAACTCGGCGGCGCCGATCCGGGAAAGCTGGCCGCGGCGGCGCGCATCGGCGAAGCCTTCGGCTATGATGAAATCAACCTCAATGTCGGCTGTCCGTCCGACCGCGTCCAGTCGGGCACCTTCGGCGCCTGCCTGATGAAGGCGCCCGTGCTCGTCGCGGATTGCGTCGCGGCGATGAAGGCGGCGGTGAAAATACCGGTTACCGTCAAATGCCGCATCGGCGTCGATGAGCAGGATCCGGAACCGGCACTCGATTCGTTGGCCGACGGTGTTTTCGCGGCCGGCGCAGACGCGCTGTGGGTGCACGCCCGCAAGGCCTGGCTGGAAGGACTGAGCCCAAAGGAAAATCGCGACATCCCACCGCTCGACTATGGCCGCGTCTATCGGCTGAAAGCCAGAAAGAAAAACAAATTCATCGGCATCAACGGCGGCATTCAATCTCTCGCAGAGGCGCTGACGCATCTCGACCATGTCGATGGCGCCATGCTCGGCCGCGCCGCCTATCACACGCCAGGGATACTGACCGGCATCGATGCCGCGTTTTACGGCGGCACAGCTGAGCCGTTCGATTTTGCCGCACTGATCGATGCGATGGCGGATTACGCCGCACGCCATATCAAAAAGGGTGGACGGCTGGGGCATGTCACCCGGCACATGGTCGGGCTGTTTCACGGCCTGCCCGGTGCGCGCCGCTACCGGCAGATCCTCTCCACCGAGGCGACAAAGCAGGGTGCCGGACCGCAGGTGCTCAAGGCGGCTTTCGCAGAGGTCGATTTCGGCAGGACCGCAGAGGCGGCCTGAGGAAAAACTTAATCCCGCAACACCATGCGGTCACCGCGTACGTCGAAGCCCGATAGCGAGCCGATGAAATTCATGCCGAGCAGGCTCTGGCCGAGCGTGCCGGGTGCGGCGATCATGATGGGCATGTCCTTGCGCACGATGCCGCCGATCGACAGTTCATCGGTTCTTACGGCGGCGGCGCGTGTCATGCCGTTGGCGGTAGAGATCGGTATGGTGAAGCGGAGAGCCGCCGAATTGAACCCGACCGCCAGCGCGTCCTCGGCGGTCAGCACGGTGCTGGTTGCGCCGGTGTCGACAACCGTCAGGATCGGCGTGCCGTTGATCGTGACGCGCGCTTCGAAATGGCCGCTGCCGGCCTTGTCCAGGGTGACGGTGGCATGGCCTTCTTCCACGCCCAGCGCCAGCGGACTGCCGGGAACAAGGCCAGCGGTGATGCGGCTGGCGAAATCCTGCAATTCATAGCGGTACTGATAGCCGGCGATCAGCGCCAGTACGATTGCACCCCAGGCGCCAAGGCTGCGGGCCATAGTGCCCAACGGCCTGCCCGATCTGAGCAGGCCGGCGCCGACGAGTGCTGCTAAAGCGCCAAGCCAGATCAGCTGGCTGAAATCGTAATTCTCAATGCCGAATGTACTGCCGGCGGAATCGTTGAGCATGAGCAGGAGTACACCCGCCCCGATCGCGACGATCAGAATCCACAACAGTCGGTTCATCTCTGCGGCCGGTTCACGAGAGGGCGTCGCGTTCGCGTGCCATGCGGCTGCGACGGGTTTCCCGGCGGGGGCGTCGCTCGACTGTTTCCAGCCTTGCCGGCAGCTCGGCCATGACGCTGCGGCGGGTTTGTGGGGTCATATCGATCCAGGCGGCGATTTCCTCGCGCGTGCGCCCGCAACCGAAACAGAAGCCGGTTTTCATGTCGATCGAGCAGACCAGGATACACGGAGATTCAATGGCCGTCATAAGGATTTCCTTGGCTAGCCTCCACATGGTGCAACGACAAAGTCAATGCAAGCCCTCCGGGATGCGCCGCCAACGGGTGCTTTCGCGTCAATACCGCGAAGTTGTACCGGGCCTGGAGGTTGTGCCGGCTTGAGGTTGTGCCGGCTGGCCAAGGCGGCTATGCCGCTCATCAATTCACACGGACGATCGCCATCGACATGACCAGCGCGCTGCCTTTCGACGATTTTCGCGACCTCCTGGTGAGCCTGCCGCCGGCAGATATGGCGGCCAACACCCGCGTGCGCCAGTTGTTTGCCAAGGCAGACAAGCCCGAAGGCTCGCTCGGCCGCATCGAGGACATCGCCGCCTGGCTCGCCGGCTGGAGCGGTCGCGCGCCGCCGGCGGTGACGCGGCCATTGGTGGCGATCTTTGCCGGCAATCATGGCGTCACCCGCCACGGCATTTCGCCGCGCCCCGCCGCCGCCACGGCAAATGCAGTCGAGCTCTGCGCCGCCGGCGGTGCAGCGATCAACCAGATCTGCATAGCCAACGATCTCGGCTTGAAGGTGTTCGATCTGGCTCTGCACATTCCGACAGCCGACATCACCGAGGATGCGGCACTGGACGAGCGCGGTTGCGCCGCCACCATGGCCTTCGGCATGGAAGCGATTGCCGGCGGCACCGACCTGCTTTGCCTTGGCGACCTCGGCGTCGGCAATTCGACTGTTGCCGCGGCGCTGTGTGCGGCACTGTTCGGCGGCACCGGCGCCGACTGGATCGGCCCCGGATCGGGGGCCGACGCGGCAATGCAGAGGCGCAAGGCGGAGGTGGTCGATGCCGCGATCGCGTTTCACGGCGCGAGCCTCAAGGACCCGCTGGAAGCGCTGCGCCGGGTCGGCGGACGGGAATTCGCAGCGATCTGCGGCGCCATTCTGGCGGCGCGGATGCAGAAGATCCCGGTGCTGCTCGATGGGTTTGCGGTAACTGCGGCCGCTGGTGTCCTGCATACCGCCAACCCAGCCGCGCTCGATCATTGTCTCCTTGCAAGTCTGTCGCCGGAACCTGGTCATGCCAAGGCCGCCGAGCGCCTCGGCCTTCGCCCGCTGCTCGATCTGGGCGTCAGTCAAGGCGAGGGGGTAGGGGCGGCTCTTGCCGCCGGCCTGGTCAAGGCGGCCGCGCTGACCAGTTCAGGCATGGCGGCAGCAGTCCGCGGCTAGGCATTCAGCGCCGGCGCGAAGCAACCGCCTTGGTCGGCAGCGCCGGCAGTTCCTCCATCACCCGGCTCAGCGGGAAGATGGCGATCGCCTCGGTGCCTTCGCGCAGCCTGGAATGGAGCTGGAATTCGCCGCCATGCATGGCCAGCAGGCCTTGCACGATCGGCAGGCCTAGCCCGGTGCCCTGTTCGGCGCTCTTGATGGCGATCGAGCCCTGGCCGAAGGCCGAGAGCACGATGGGAATCTCGTCCTCCGGTATGCCCGGCCCATTGTCCTTGACGGAGAGATATTGCCCGCCGCCCGCCGTCCAGCCGACTCGCACGCGGATTTCGCCGCCGGTGGCGGTGAACTTGATGGCATTGGACAAGAGGTTGAGCGCAATCTGCCGCACCGCGCGTTCGTCGGCGAACAAGCGCGGCAACGCGTTTTCGAAATCCTGGACGATGCGGATGTCCTTGTTGCGCGCCTTCAGCTCCATCATGTGGCAGCAATCCTCGACGACGGAGAGCAGCATCATCGGCTCCTCGTTGAGCTGATAGCGGCCCGCTTCGATGCGCGACAAATCGAGGATTTCGTTGATCAGGTCGAGCAGATGCTGCCCGGAGTCGTGCACGTCACGGGCATAGTCGCGATAGGTCGGGTTGCTCATCGGGCCGAGCACCTCGTTGGCCATCACTTCGGAAAAGCCGAGAATGGCGTTGAGCGGTGTGCGCAGTTCGTGGCTCATCGAGGCCAGGAAACGCGATTTCGCCAGATTGGCGTCTTCCGCCCGCCGCCGTGCCTCGTCCGACATCGATTTCGCCGTCTCCAGTTCGGCGATCAGCGCATCCTTTTCGGAGCGGAACGACAGCAGCATCAGCGAGGAACGGTTGAGCTGGCGCGCTACATAGGCGAAGAAAGGCAGCGACGCGATCAGCAAGCCTGCCATGATCACTTCGACCGGCATCCATAATTTCGCACTGGCATAAGCATAGATGGCGACCGGGAGGGCGAAGGTCGCCAACAGTGCACCGCGCAGGGACGAGGCCAGGATCGCGGTTGCCGACATGGCGAGCAGCAGCACCACCGCCTTGGTGACCTGGAACTGATCCATTTGGCAAGTTTCGCAGCCGAGCCATGCGAACCAGGCCCAGCCAAGCCCGCAAAGAAAATGGCCGATCAGGAAATCCCCATGCGTTTCCAGCGGGTTGAGCTCGGACGCTTGAGTGACGCGTCTGGCCATGAATGCAACGATGGTATAGCAGATGAATGTGAACAGCGCCCAGACGCCGATCTCCTTGCCGATGCCCGCGAGCAAGCCTGCCGCGGCCGTTGCCAGAACGAGCAGCGGGATGACGATCACGCCGCCGGTCATCGAAAGCGCGTGGAGTTTCAAAAGCTCGCGGTCGAAGTCGGGATTTCCGGCTTGCTGCGAAAGACGGTCGCGCGTCTTGCGCACCGCGCGCGCGACATCGCTGTTGCGATGGCGTTTCCTGCGGTCCACAATAAACTTGTCCGCCGTGGTCGAGCGTTGCAGGGGCATGAAGTCTTCAATTTACGCGGGCAGCAATTTCAATTCGTTAAGCTACGTTCGAATGATTAACCAACGGTTTGCCATATGAGCCGTTCGTGGTCGCGATGGCCGCGCCGGCGATACTATGCGCCGCGTCCGCGAAGCCTGTGGCGCCGACTAATGGACTATGGGCTGACACTCATCGTGCTCGGCCTGCTGATCCTCCTGGCGGCGCGCCTCGACCGGGTGGAGACGCGCAAGACGGAGGGCGCGGCCATCGTCAATGACGGCGATAGCATCACCCTCGCCAGCGAGCGTATCCGCATGCGTGGCATCGACGCGCCGGAGTATTCGCAGATCTGCCGCAAGGACGGTGCCGATTATCCCTGCGGCAAGCTCGCGCGGCAGTCCCTGGTGCGGTTGATAGCCGGAAAAGCCGTCTCCTGCAGCGGCTGGCAGCGCGACCGCTACGGCAGGCTGCTCGGCGACTGCAAAGTCGGCGGCAAGGATCTCAACCGCGCGCAGGTCGAGGCCGGCTGGGCGGTCGCCTTTGGCGATTTCGAGACCGAGGAAGCTGCTGCGCGCGCGGGCAAAGCCGGCATCTGGGCCGGAACTTTCGACGAGCCGAAGAACTGGCGCGAGAGCCACGGCCACGAGATGGTCGAAAGAAAGCACGGCACCTTGGCGTCGATCGGCGATGCCTTGCGCGAAATTTTTCGCTTCTGGTGAGCTGTGCCTATAGTTCGTCGGGACGGACGAGGAGGATAGAGATGAAGCTGTTCGACGGCGGGCGGGCGCCCAATCCACGTCGGGTTCGGATTTTTCTGGCCGAAAAGGGACTTCAGGTTCCGCTGGTGCCGGTCGACATGGGCGCGCTGGAGCACAAAGAGCAGCCGGTCAGCTCGCGCAATCCGCTGAAGCGTCTGCCGGTGCTCGAGCTCGACGATGGCACCATCATCACCGAATCCGTCGCAATCTGTCGTTACTTCGAGGAACTGCACCCCGAGCCGGCTTTGTTCGGGCGTGGCGCGCTCGGCAAGGCGATCGTCGAGATGTGGCAAAGGCGTGTGGAGTTCAATCTGTTCGGCTGTGTCGCCGCGGCGTTCCGGCATATCCACCCCGCAATGAGGGAATGGGAGATCCCGCAAATCCCCGAATGGGGTGAGGCCAACAAGCCGAAGGCGATCGAATTCCTGAGATTTCTGGACACTGAGCTCGCCGGCAGGGAATTCGTCGCCGGTGATGCCTATTCGATCGCCGACATCACCGGGCTGGTCGCCATCGACTTCATGAAGCCGGCTCGCATCAAGGTACCCGAAGAGTGCACCAACGTGCTGCGCTGGTATCGAGAAATCTCCAGCCGGCCGAGTGCAGCCGCCTGACAATGAGTTCCGAATGAGCGAAGAGCTGGAAGCCCTGGCGGCGAGGGTACGCGCCTGCCGCATCTGCGTCGATAGGCCGGCCGGCAGGCCGTTGCCGCACCAACCGCGGCCCGTGCTCAGGCCATCTTCGAGCGCCCGTATCCTGATTGCCAGCCAGGCGCCGGGTACCAAGGTCCACGTGTCAGGCATGCCGTTCACCGACGCCTCCGGCGACCGACTGCGAAGCTGGCTAGGCGTCGGCAGCGAGGAATTCTATGACACGGACAAGTTTGCCATCGTGCCAATGGGCTTTTGCTTTCCAGGTCAGGACGCCAAGGGCGCCGACCTGCCGCCGCGCCGCGAATGTGCGCCGGCATGGCGCACATCGCTGATGGCGCTGATGCCGCAAGTCGATATGGTGCTGACGATCGGCATCTACGCGCAAAGCTGGCATATGGGCGCGGCGCGCCGTCCCTCGCTGACGGAAACGGTCATGGATTGGCGTGCCATCTGGGCGGCGGCGACCGACCCGAAAGTCCTGCCGCTGCCGCACCCGTCCTGGCGCAACACCGGCTGGCTGAAGCGCAATCCATGGTTTGAAATGGATTTGCTGCCCTTTCTGAGATCGGAAATCCGCTATCGCCTCGGCTAGGCATTCGGCAAGAAATCACTCGCTTTTGCGCTATTCAACAGAATTTCTTTCTTGTAATAGGCTTGAGCAAGAGAGAATATGGTAATCCATTCCTCGAAGCGCGTCGCGCATGAGGGGACGCGCGTTAAATTCTTGTTTTTATGCATGTCGTTGTGCCAAGGCCGCTGCGCACTTTGGACGACTTGCATCAGGGGAGCACCCAATGGACCGCCTCGATAGAAAAATCCTCCGCCTCCTTCAGGAGGATGCGACGCTTGCAGTCGCCGACGTCGCCAAGAAGGTGGGCCTGTCTACGACGCCGTGCTGGCGGCGCATCCAGAAGCTCGAGGAAGAGGGCGTCATCAAGCGGCGTGTCGCCATCCTCGATCATGAAAAGGTCAATGTGCGGGTCACCGTGTTCGTCTCGATCCGCACCAATTCGCACAGCCATGAATGGCTGCGGCGCTTTTCGGAAGTTATCCAGGAATTTCCCGAAGTGGTCGAATTCTACCGCATGAGCGGCGACGTCGACTATCTCTTGCGCGTCGTGGTGCCCGACATCGCCGCCTACGACGCCTTCTACAAGCGGCTGATCGCCAAGATCGAGATCCGCGACGTGTCGTCTTCCTTCGCCATGGAGCAGATCAAATACACGACCGAGATGCCGCTGGATTACATGGTGCTCGACAAGGAGTCTGGCGCCAACGCTGCCTGAGATTTTTCTGCTTAGTTCTTCTTTTTGTTGAGGAAAGTCCAGGGCGAGTTGACCGGCAGCGTGATCGTGTCCGGCACGGTGTCGACGTCGACCACCTCGGCCTTGCGCACAGTGTAGCCCCACTGGATGACGCTTACACCGTCAAGGATAAAAAGCTGACTCTTCTCCATGCCGGGCTGCAATGCGCCGGTTACCGAAACCGGCTGGTAGGCCTCAGACATCCGGTAGGGTTGGGCAGGCGTAACGAGGACGATCTGGTTGGGCGGCGGCGTCGGCATATGGCTGCAGGCTCCCGTCCAGGGCACCAGCAGGAATTGATAGACGAGATCGCCGTCGCGATCGACCGGCAGTGCATAGCCCGCGAGTTGTACGGTCTTGTCCTGCAAGTTGAGTGACAGCGTCTCGCCATGATCCGGCATTTCGGCCGCGATCATCGGCAGCCCGACGCTTTCGGCGGCTGCCTGGCTCGCCGGGCGCAGATCCTTCCAGAAAATATGCATCGTCCCGGCGCAAGCGTTGCCTGCGACAACAGACGCGAACACTGCGGCTGCAAGCGTCGCGCCTGACTTGAGACGGTTTTTCATTCCTGCTCCACTTGCTGAGCCTTGATCTGCGGCCTATGCCAGCAAGTAAAGCTGCCGCTGTCGCCAAGGTCAACGTTCAAGCCGCATCACATGCCGGCGCGAGCCGGTCATGCCGATCTCGCGAAAGCCGCGGGCGGCGAACATGTCCCGAAAACCCATAAAGCTGTAGCTCGGCGACGCCTGGTCGACCGGATAGGCCTCGATCGTCGTGGCGCCTTTGGCAAAGGCGTGATCGATGGCTGCATCAAGCAATGCGCTCGCCAGCCCGCCGCCGCGCAACGCTCTAGGCACAAAGAAGCAGACGATCGACCAGATCCCCGCCTCGCGGTCGTCCTGCTGCCGTGACAGCTTGCGGTAGGTCTCGCGCGGCGCGACCGAGCACCAGCCGACGGTCCGGCCATCGTTCTGGGCGACAAAGCCGACCGGCGTGCCGGCGTCGATCAGCGCCATCATCGCGCGTTTCTTCTCGACGTTCTCGACATGCTCGCGGCGGTCGAGATTGCGCCAAGCCATACACCAGCAGTATTTCGGCCCGCCGGGTTGCTCGAACAGGTTTTCGAAATCGGCGCGCGTCGATTGCGTCACCTCCGTGAAGCGCACTTCGCTCAGGTCAAGCTTTTCTGGTGGCGAGCCGTTCGAGCGTCTTGGCATCGGAAAGTTCCTTCACGGCGTCCTTGCCGATCCAGCGTGCAGTCTTGTCCGTCGAGGCTGCCAGTTTTTGCGCCAGGGCAAGGGCAGGGCCGTGCAAATTCATCGATCGCTTGCCGATCGAACGAAGTGCCCAGTTCACAGCCTTCTTCACAAAGTTGCGGCCGTCGGTCGCATGCGCGTCGATGATCGACAGAAATTCGAGGAAGGTCGTCTCGGGTTCCTTCTTCCGGTGAACCACCGACCAGGCCATCATCGCAAAAGCCGTGCGCCGAACGAATTCCCGTTCGTCGACCGCGAATTCGGCGATCAATTCCTTCCAGCAATCCGAATCGACAAAGAGGTCGGAGACCCCGTCGACGATATCCCAGGAATCGAAAGTCGCCGCCCATCGTCTTGCATCCGCGGCGGAGAACCGCTCCGGATCGGCTGTCACGGAAGCAATGAACTGCGCCTCCATGATGCCTGTCTGCCAAAGCTCGAAGGCACGCTCATGGTTGCGCTTGATTTTCTTGGCAATCTGCCGCTGCACGCCATGCGAGATACCGAGCGCACGTTCGATCTTGATGCCGTAGCGCAGCATGCCAAGGCGATTTTCCTCCGAGCCAATCGAGCGCAGATGAGCGACGATTTCGTCGGCGCTGGATTGAGGCGAAAGCTCGGCCACGGCGAACCTACTTCTCCAGCCTTGCCAGCAGCGAGGACGTGTCCCAGCGCTTGCCGCCCATCGCCTGCACGTCCTTGTAGAACTGGTCGACAAGTGCCGTCACCGGCAGTTTGGCGCCGTTGCGGTCGGCCTCGGCAAGGCAGATGCCAAGATCCTTGCGCATCCAGTCGATGGCGAAGCCGAAATCATATTTGCCGGCATTCATTGTCTTGTGGCGGTTCTCCATCTGCCAGGAACCAGCGGCGCCCTTGGAAATCACCTCGATGACCTTTTCGATGTCGAGCCCGGCCTGCTTGCCGAAATGGATACCTTCGGCCAGTCCCTGAACGAGGCCGGCGATGCAGATCTGGTTGATCATCTTGGTGAGCTGGCCAGCCCCTGCCGGTCCCATCAACCCGACCATGCGGGCATAAGCATCTATGACCGGCTTGGCCCTGTCGAAGGCGTCTGGCTCGCCGCCGACCATCACGGTCAGAACGCCGTTCTCGGCGCCTGCCTGACCGCCGGAAACGGGGGCGTCGAGAAACGAAAACCCGAGCGCTTGCGCCTGCTGCGCCAGTTCGCGCGCGACCTCGGCCGATGCGGTGGTATTATCGATGAAGATGGCGCCTTTCTTCACTGAATTGAAGGCGCCTCCGGTGCCGGTCGTTACCGAGCGCAGATCGTCGTCATTGCCGACGCAGGAAAAGACGAAGTCCTTGCCCTCGGCCGCCTCCGCTGGCGTCGCTGCGAAGCTGCCACCATGCTGGGCAATCCACTGCTCGGCCTTGGCCCTGGTACGGTTGTAGACGGTGACGTCGTGACCGCCCTTGTTCTTGAGATGCCCGGCCATCGGATAGCCCATGACGCCAAGACCGAGAAATGCCACCGAAGCCATGTTTTCGAATCCCTTAGAAGCCTGCTTTGCGGTCTTCTTACCGGATCAGGCAAGGCGATGGGAGTCAGCGGTGCAGATGGATGGTGATGCGGCGTTCGATCCACTCGACGCCGTGGCGCAATGTTTCGACGATGATCAGATAGATGATCGCCGCCCAGATATACGACTGAAAGTCGAAGGTGCGCGCATAGGTGAGCCGGGTTATGCCCATCAAATCGTAGACCGTGATGATGGCGACGATTGCCGAGCCCTTGATCATCAGGATGATCTCGTTGCCATAGGGGCGCAGCGCCACAATCAGCGCCTGCGGCAGGATGATTTTCCACATCGTCTGCAGTTTGTGCAGGCCGAGCGAGGCGGCACCTTCCCATTGGCCCCTCGGCACGCTCTCGATCGCGCCACGCAAAATCTCGGCCTGGTACGCGGCCGTATTCAGCGAAAAGGCGAAGATCGCGCAGTTGAACGCCTCGCGGAAGAAGCCCCACAGGCCGACCATCTCGAGCTCCGGCCGGAAGGAGCCCAACCCGTAGTAGACCAGAAAGGTCTGCGCCAACAGCGGCGTGCCGCGAAAGAAATAGACATAGGCATAGGCGAACCCCGAAAGGATCGGGTTCTTCGACATGCGTGCATAGGCGATCGGCACAGACAGGATCGCACCAAGCACAATCGAGATGGCAACCAGCAACAGGGTGATGCCGAGGCCGGATATGTAACCGGGTGCATATTTCTGGAAGAACTCCGGGTTCCACGCAGCGACCAGGTAGACAACCATGCCAATGCCGAGTGCGATCCACAGGCCGACCAGAACATGGCCGAGGATGCGTTGGCGCGACCAGCCGCGTGCGGGCGGCGGCGGCCGGTCGACCTTCAGCGTGTCGGTGGCCAGGCTCATCTCTTGACCTCGCTGCCGCCGACCGCTCGTTCGATCGCATTGATGCCGAAGGAGGAGACGATCGCCAGCAGGAGATAAATCAGGCCGGCAAAACCATAAAACAGGAAGGCATGCTTGGTGACGCGAGCGGCAACCCCACTCTGCCGGAGGATCTCGTTGAGGCCGACTGCCGAGACGAGGGCGGTGTCCTTGAGCAGGATAAGCCAGAGATTTGCAAGTCCGGGCAACGCTATGCGGATCAACTGCGGCAGCACGATCAGCCGCATCGTCTGGCCGCTGGACAGGCCAACTGAATAGCCTCCCTCATATTGCCCTTTTGGAATCGCGCGGAACGCGGATAAAAACACCTCGCTGGAATAAGAGGAAAAAATGAAGCACAGCGCGATCATGCCGGCGACGAAGCTGTTGACGTCGGCGGACGTTCCGGGGCTCACTAGCCGGACAATGTACTGCAGGATCAATGGGATGCCGAAGAAGATCAGAAACAGTGTGAGCAGCTCGGGTATTCCGCGAAAAATCGTGGTGTAGATGTTCCCGGCCAGTCTCAGCGAGGGCTCTTCCGACTGTTTGGCCAGCGCCACGAAAAAGCCGAGCGTCAGCCCGAAGGGCAGAGTGGCCAGCGCAAGACATACCGTGACAAACACACCCGCGGCGATGTCGTCGAGCCAGCCTTCGGGTCCCCAACTGAGAAGCGTCAGTGCGCTCTGCATCCGCCTGCCTGTTCTCCTTAAAGCTTTTTGAGACCCAAACCGCGTCACCCCTCGTGCGCGGCATCCTTATAAGAACGGCGGGAATCTCCCGCCGTTCACGTCGTCCTATGTCGGTCGATCAGGACTCGCCGCCATAGACGTCGAATTTGAAGTACTTGTCGTTGATTTCCTTGTACTTTCCGTTCGCGCGGATGGCGTCGATCGCCGCATTGAACTGGTTGACCAGATCGGTCTCGCCCTTGCGCACGGCAATGCCGGCGCCCGGACCGTGCATTTCGATAACCGGCTGGATTGTGCCGACCAGCTTGCAGCAGGCACCGTCCGGCGAATCCAGCCATTGCTGCAGCACGACGACGTCGTCATTGGCGGCATCGAGCCTGCCATTGGCCAGATCGAGCTGGTATTCCTGCGCGGTCGGATACGGCTTGACGGTGCTGTCGGTATAAGTCTTGGTCGAATAGTTGAAATGCGTGGTGGACGCTTGCACGCCGATCGTCTTGCCGGCCAAATCTTCCTTAGTGACACCCTTGATGTCAGTGTCCTTGGGCGCGGCGATCGCCGGCGGCGTATTGTAATATTTGTGGGTGAAGTCGACCTTCTCGGCGCGTTCCGGCGTGATCGACATCGACGCGACGATGGCGTCGAACTTGCCTGCCTGAAGGGCTGGAATGATGCCGTCCCAGTCCTGCGCGACAAAGGTGCACTTCACCTTCATCTCGTCGCAGAGCGCCTTGGCAATGTCGATATCGAAGCCTACGAGCTGGCCGTCGGCGGTGAGGTTGTTGAATGGGGGATAGGCTCCCTCGGTGCCGATCCTCAAGGTTTTTTCCTGGGCCTGGGCAACGCCAAGCGTCAGCAGCGCAGCCGATGCGGCGAGCGCGATACGCAGTGCAATACGCATAATGGTCCTCTCTGTTGGTCCCGGCCGTCGTTCCCGAACGGCTCTGTGGGCGGTGCTTTTGACCGCCCGCTGGCGCGATACTCCCATTCTTTCCCAAGAAAAAGCAACTGCAAAACCGTCGCTTGAGGGAAGGTCATGGTCAGAAAGCGATGACGCTGGGTCAGACGCCTAAATTGGAAAGTAAGTGGGCGGAAACTGTCTTCTGCCGCATCTTCAGCGCGACAGGCCGGTGGCGCGCTCGATGAAGTCAGCTATCGAATTCGTGTCGTCGAGATCGAAGGCCGGCAGGTCTACGCCGACAATGGGGAAGTCGGAGGCGATGGCGACAATGTGTGGATCGCCTGCCGAGAGTGGTGTCCGGTCCTTGGCCTCGAGCCGTCGCGTCTCGATTTTCTTGTGCGCCTCGCGCTTGTAACCCTCGACCAGCACGATATCGGAGGGTGCCAGCCGTGACAGGATCGCGTCTAGCGTCGGCTCGTCCTCGCCGCGCAATTCGTGCATCAGCGCCCAGCGCCTGCCCGACACGACCGCGACCTCCATCGCTCCCGCCTGCCGGTGGCGAAAGCTGTCCGCTCCGGGTTTGTCGATGTCGAAATCATGATGGGCGTGTTTTACCGTCGACACTTTCCAGCCGCGCCGGACGAGTTCGGCCACCAGCTTTTCGGTCAATGTCGTCTTGCCGGAGTTCTTCCAGCCGGTGATGCCGAAGATACGTCTTTTCATGGCCCGATGCTCTGCAACAGATGCGCGGCCTGGGCAAGGTCGTCGGGAGTGTTGATGTTGAAGAACGGATCGATCTCGGCCCCGCCGGATTTCAGGATGGGAAATTCCACCTCGACAAAACCGTGCCGGTCGATGAACGCCGCAACGCGCCGGTTGTCTTCCTCGACGAGAAATTGTCGCAAGGCCTGATCTAACCCTAGCGGCCAGAGTGCAAAGGTCGGATGTCGTTTGCCGCCGGAACAGGCGACCGCGATAGAGCCCGGGCGTGCATAGGCTGCTGCGAGCAGCCGCTCGACCATGTCCCTGGGCAGGAAAGGCGTATCGCCGGCAGCCGTGACCAGCGCCTGGCAAGTCGTGTCGGAAGCCCATTCGAGACCGGTCAGGATCCCGGCAAGCGGCCCGGCATAACCTTTGACGGTATCGGCAAGCACCGGAAGCCCCGTCGCGGCAAACCGTGCTGGATCGCCATTGGCGCTAAGCGCAAGCGGTCCGACCTGTGGGCCAAGGCGCGAAACGACACGGTCGAGCAGAGTACCGTCGCCAAGCGCAAGCAGGGTCTTGTCGCCGCCGCCCATCCGGCTCGACCGGCCGCCGGCCAGAATGATCCCTGCGATATGTCGGCCCATCGTTTGCTGCCTAGACCCAATGACCAAAATCCAGTTTTCAAATCAGACGGTCGTCGACGGTCACGCCTATATGCCGTCCGGCGCCATGTCCGGTCCAGCGCTTTCGGCAGCCGTCTTTTGCCGGCCGACGATCCGTTCGCGGTAGAGTGCATAGAGGCCTGACGCGATGATGATCGTGGCACCGAGGATCATCGGCAGATCGGGGACATCGCCGAAGACTGTGAAGCCAAGCAGGATCGACCAGAGCAGGGCGGTGTAGCGGAACGGCGCGATGAAGGAGATATCGCCCACCCGCATGGCCGTGATGATGAACTGGTAGCCGATGAGCACAAGCACCGCCGCCAGCGCCAGGAACGCCGTGCTTTTTCCTGTCATCGGCGTCCAGCCGCCCATCGGCGAAAGCAGTGCCGCGCCCAGAACTGTCATGGCAAGCGCGGTAGCGGTCGACACCAGCAATGTCGGAATTGCCTGCGGTATCCGCTTGGTGGCGAGATCGCGCACCGCACAGCATGCGACGCTGGCCAGCGCCAGCAGAGAAAAGACGCTGAACCCTTCGAAGCCCGGCCGCACGATGATCAGCACGCCGGCAAAACCGACGGCAATAGCCAGCCAGCGCCGCCAGCCGACGCCCTCGTTGAACACAAGCGCGGCGCCCATCGTCACCGCCAGCGGCAGCGCCTGCAGCACGGCGGAGACATTGGCGATCGGAAGATCTGCCAGAGCAACCAGGAACGACACGGTGGCGCCGGCCTCGCTGGCGACGCGCAGCGCAACTGTCGGCTGCAGCATCGAACCTGGCCGGGCAAGCGCGCCGCGTTGCCACGCAAGCAGGCCAACGAAAAGCGAAGCGAAGGCGCCGCGGATCAGCATGACCTGCGCCATGTTCATCGATTCCGACGAGAATTTGGTGATAGCGTCGTTGAGGGTGAAGCCAGCCATGGCCACCATCATGAACAACGCGCCGCGCAGATTTAGCGAAAGAGGCAAGGCGATTACCGGGTGAGTCCTGCAGCAAGCGTCTAGCAGGCACCCGCAAAACAGCAACGTCAAAGGGCTGGGCCACAGCCTTTCTGTGGCCCGTGACATCTGCCGCGCAAGAGCGGCAGGACTTATTTGGGCGTCAGTACCTCGGTGCCGTTGCCTTCCTTGCCGGCAATCGTCCACAGGCCATGCAGCGAGCCGTCTTCCTGCATTTTGTAGACGACAAGGCCAACCGCCTTGCCCATGACATAGCCGGCGGAGAAGGCATCGTCGTTCCGCATGCAGATACCGTCCGAGGACGAGCCGCCTGTCTCCCAATGGATCGTGCAGGTCGTCTCGCTGGTCAGCGTGATCGTCGCGTCGCCACCATAGGACGACCCATCGAAGTTGGTGCCGGCCACGGCATAGGTGCCGCCGATCGACTGGGCCGCCGCGGGCAGGGCCGCGAGGTTGAGCAATGCAAGAGAAAGAATGAGTTTGCGCATATCGTATTCCCCCACTGGGCGAAGAACCGCTCCAGAGCAGAGGCTAGGCCCGAATGGGCTTGCGGTAAATCCGGTGACCGTTTGCGGACAAGACCTTTTCTGGGTGTGATCCCGAAAAGGTGCCGTTCTAAAGGATGGGTTCGCAGGGCAAATCGATCACACTGCGGCTCGACGAAAATTTTTCGACGAGATCAAATTTGCTCGGCAAGATTCATCAAATTGGTCATTGTAGGCTTCTGATCTTGTCTGGGGAGGTGGTCCATGATGAATGCACGAGGCAATGCGGACAGGCTTGGCACAGGCAGCAGGCGGCACGTTTCGTCGGCTTTCCGGTTCTCTTCTGCACTGGCGGTTATCCTCATGGCGATAGCGCCTGCGTTCGCCGAGAACGACGCTTCGGCGTCGGCAGTCGAACGGATGTCCACGCCGGGTCACGAAGCGGATGAGCTCGCTCGCCGCGTCGGGAAATGGACCGTCGTCAACACGATCTGGCCAACGCCCGGCGTCCAGCCGATCGTGATGACCGGGCTGGTGGCCGAGCGCACGATGATCGGCCCCTTCATGCAGGAGGTGATGCGCCCGGCGCCCGGGTCGAAAGTCCCAGACTTCCAGCGGATAGCCTATTTGAGCTATGACCGGGTGGAGGGCCGCTGGAAGTATGTCTCCATGGACACCCGTTTCCCGGCAGGGATCATGCCCGCCTGGAGTTTTGGTGGCGGGGAGGACGGCAAGATTTCACTGCTGTTCGAGCCGCTTGGTTTTGTCGGGTTCGGCCCCGAGGTCGAAGGGCGGTTCACGGCCTCCGATTTCATCATTTCCAGGGACGGCGACAATCACGAAGTGGCCGAGCAGCATTTCCTCCAGGCCAATGGCAGCGGCAAGAAATGGCTTGCCGTACGATACGACTACACGCGTCAACAACCGTGACTCGCTAGCAAAAACAATAGGCTGCGAATAAGTTCTGACGTCGCCTGATGCTCACGGTCCCCTGAGGCTGCCGGCGATGGCTCCGACGAGCGGGTCGTATTTCGATTTCAGGGCTGGCGGGTAGTCGATCCAGACCGTGCGGATGACACCGTCTTTTCCGAACAGGCGGCGTTCGTAGAAGATGTTCCCGCCTTTGATGCCCGACAGCACCGCCCAGTCCTTGCCGGTCTTGCTGTAGGCGAGCTTGTAGCCAGGTTCCTTGCTGGCTCTCTCAGCGGAGACGAAGGCTGTCGGGGTGTCATCATCGATATTGAGGATACCTGAACAGATCAGGCTGGCGCCATCGGCAGTGAGCCATTGTTGTCCATCGCCATTGTCCGGCTCGGGCTGGCGAAGAGTGAAGATTTCATCCGGAAAGGTGCAGGCGGTACCGAAGCGCTCGTTCGTATAGGTAAATGGCGCGGCGACTGCCATGGTCCCCGCCATCACACCGAAAACCGTCAGGACCGCAAAAAACCGCTGCACGCCTTGCCTCGCGCCGATACCAAGGCGATTATTCTTGCACGAAATCGGCGAAAAATCAGCCGCCGGTGACGCTCATATGCCGCGACACCGAGGGACGGTTGGTGCGGCGATCGATGATGAAGTCATGGCCTTTGGGCTTTCGGCCGATTGCTTCGTCGATGGCATCGGCGACCAGCTCATTGCCTTCCGACGCACGCAGCGGCGCGCGCAGGTCTGCGGCATCTTCCTGGCCGAGGCACATGTAAAGAGTGCCGGTGCAGGTCAGCCGGACCCGGTTGCAGCTTTCGCAGAAATTATGCGTCATCGGCGTGATGAAGCCCAGCCGCCCGCCGGTCTCGGCGACATGGACATAGCGGGCCGGGCCGCCGGTCTTGTAAGGGATGTCGCTTAGGGTGAACTGGCGCTCGAGTGCCGCGCGCAGCAGCGACAGCGGCAAATACTGGTCGGTGCGGTCGGCGTCGATCTCGCCCATCGGCATGGTTTCGATGACCGTCAGATCCATACCGCGACCATGCGCCCAACGCAGCATGTCCGGCAATTCGGCATCATTGAAGTCCTTCAAGGCCACGGCGTTGAGCTTTACCTTCAGCCCCGCCGCCTGCGCGGCGTTGATGCCTTCCATAACCTTGTCCAGATTGCCCCAGCGGGTGATCTGGCGGAATTTGTCGGCATCCAGCGTATCCAGCGAGACGTTAATGCGCTTGACGCCGCAGTCGGCGAGCTCGGCGGCAAAGCGGGAAAGCTGCGATCCGTTGGTGGTCAGTGTCAGCTCTTCCAGCGCACCACTCTCGAGATGCCGCGAAAGCTGGCGTACCAGGTGCATGATGTTCTTGCGCACAAGCGGCTCACCGCCGGTGAGGCGGAGCTTGCGCACACCCTTTTCGATGAAGACCGTGCAGAGCCGGTCGAGCTCTTCCAGCGACAGCAGGTCCTTCTTCGGCAGGAACGTCATGTCCTCGGCCATGCAATAGGTGCAGCGGAAATCGCAGCGGTCGGTGACCGACACGCGCAGGTAGGTGATCGTGCGACCGAAAGGATCGATCATATCCATGCTTATGCGCTTCCCGTGGCCGTGAACGGCTTCGTTATATATGGCTATGTGATACGAGCCAACTTGCCATTCAAGATAGAAGCTCGCAATCTTCGGTAACATTCCGGCGCCGACAGATTATGTCGGAAGTTCTGAAACGGCCTTTTCCCTCGACACGAAGCGGCGTAGGGAAGGGTGGTTCTCCGCAGGATCCACCACATGACAGCGCCGAAGGAACTCAGGGTCTCGAAGGATCGCAAGCTGCTTTCCGTGACCTTTCCGGGCCATCAGCCGTTCGAATTGCCGGCCGAGTTGCTGCGCGTCGCCTCGCCGTCGGCCGAGGTGCAGGGCCATTCGCCCGAACAGCGCGTCACCGTTCCCGGCAAGCGCAATGTAGCGATCCTTAAGATCGAGCCGGTCGGCAACTATGCCGTGCGCATCACCTTCGACGATTTCCACGACACCGGCATCTTCACCTGGAATTACCTGCATACGCTGGGTCATGAGAAGGATGCGCGCTGGGCCGCCTATCTCGCCGAGCTGGAAGAGAAGGGGCTAAGCCGCGACCGTTGAATGGATCCCGCGGGACGCTCCGGTCAACGCAGGATCGCCAGTATCTCGCTGGTGTCGTGATAAAACGGCGTGCCTTCGATCAGCCGATCATCCTTGAAGCGCAAGACTTCGGCAAACGGCTGTTTGATGGTTGCACCATTGGCCCGCGATGTCAGCGAAAGCGAGCAGCTCATGAACACCGTATCATCGTTTTGGGCGACCTGAAGGTCCTCCACCGCCACGTCGCTCCAGATTTCCCGCATCTTGCGGAAAAGGGCGCCAACACCGTCGAGGCCGTTCCAGTCACCGGCATAGGGCAGGGAACGCGGCTCATGCACGACAATCTCGGCATGAAATGCGCTGGCAAGCATATCGAGGCTCTTCGACCCTGATTGCAGGAAACGCATTTCAACATTGAACATGTTTTCAATAAGTTCCATGGCGGTGCGTCGCCGGCCGAGCTGTTTATCCATTTTTGACCTCCGTATCTGTCAGCACGAAAGCGGTTTGCGCTTGTTCGCGGTCCCTCGACACCCGTTTCCTGATGAACGACAAACGGGCATCGTGTCGTGAAAACGTCATGCGTCTAGAGTAGCGCCGGCAAAGGTTTGGAGACGAAAACATGTCCATGATCACCAGCGTCGAACAGCTCGAAGCTCTCTATGGCCTGCCCGGCGAGGCGTCGGTGGTCAAGGAACTCGACCAGCTGATTCCTGAATACGCTGCTTTCATCGAATCTTCGCCGTTTGCTGCACTCGCAACCTGCGGGCCGGAAGGGCTGGACTGCTCGCCGCGCGGCGACCTCGCCGGCTTCGTCCGCATCCACGATCCGAAAACGCTGATGATGCCCGACCGGCGCGGCAACAACCGTGCCGATTCGCTGAGGAACATCCTTCGCGATCCGCGCGTCGCGCTTCTGTTCCTGGTGCCGGGTTCCGGCACGACGCTGCGCGTCAATGGCCGCGCCCGCATCACCACCGATCCCGGGCTCTGCGTCTCGTTCGCAGTCGGGGGCAAGCCGGCGCGATCGGTGACAATCGTCGAGGTCGATGCGGTCTATTTCCAGTGCGCCCGCGCCATCCACCGGTCGGAACTGTGGAATCCGGCAAGGCATGTCGACCCGAGATCGCTGCCGACCCCCGGACAGATCCTGGAGATCACTAGCCGCAAGAACATCGACGGCGAGGTCTACGACAGGGAATGGCCGGAGCGCGCGAAAAAATCGATGTGGTGAAGAAATTTGGTGGTGAGGGAATTTGGTGGTGAAGCCGTCAGGCGGTCTTCAACACCTCGGCAACCTTGCGCATCTGTTCGCCGATCATGTCGCATTGTTCCGGCGTCGACTGGCTCATCGCCTTTTCGATCAGTGTCATGTGGACCTTCAGCGCCTGCATCAGCAGTGCCTCGCCGGCCTCGGTCAACGTCAGCCGCAGCACGCGCTTGTCCTTCTCGTCGCCCTCGCGGCGCAGCAGGCCGCGGGTCTCCAACTGCGGCAAAAGCATGGTGATGTTGGAGCGGCCGACCAGCAGGCGGCGAGCGAGGTCGTGCTGCGACATGCCGGGATGGCGGTAGAGGTTCATCAGCACGTCGAGCTGCGCCGGCTTCAGGTCGAGTGGCGCCAGCTTCACCGCCAGGGTGCGTTCCACCACGTGGCAGGCACGCGCCACCGCGACCCAGTTGCGAAAACGCGGGTTGTCCCAGGGCAGGTCTTGCTTAATGTTCATGTTTGAACTATTATGTTCATGCTTGAACCAATGAATGGATCGCCACTATGGCATCATTTGGACTGAAGGTCATCCGGGGCACGTTCGGCGTGGCCGAGCATGTGGCGCCGCGACTCACCGGGCGCGCCGCATTCGAGCTGTTCTGCCGCACGCCGCACGAAAAGAGCTTGAGCCAAGGTGAGCGCCGCGCAATCGATCGCGCCGCCGATTTCATGACCCAAGCGCGCCATCACCGGCTAAAGACCAGAACCGGCTGCGTCATGGTGCATGAATTCCGGCCCGAGCCGGGCAGGGCAACTGCCGGCACCGTGCTCGTCATCCATGGTTGGCGTTCGCGCACCGAATACATGCGCACATTGATCGAAGCCTATCGCGATGCCGGCTACAAGGTGGTCTCGCTCGACCTGCCGGGCCACGGCCAGTCGCAGGGCCGCCGGCTTACCCTGGTCAGTGCGGTCGATGCGGCACGGGTTGCCGGCGAATGGTTCGGGCCGTTTGCCGCCATCGTCGGCCATTCCTTTGGTGGTGCCGTTGCCGCCAATGCCGTCGCTGGTTCGATCAGGAACATCCCGCGATTGGCGGCCGGGCGACTGGTGCTTATCGCCGCGCCGAGCTCCCTGCCAGCGATCTTTGCTGATTTCAGCCGCATGCTGAATGTCGGCTCGCGCTCGCAGGTCGCCATGGCCGACCGAGTCGAGCGCATCGCCGGCCGGCCGTTGCACGAGTTCACCGGCGACCGCCAACTGGCAAGCACGCCGCTGCCGACGCTGGTGATCCACGCGCCGGACGACCGCGAAGTGTCCGCCGATCATGCAAGGCTCTATGCGCGCGCCGGAAACCATGTGCGGCTGTACTGGGCCGACGGGCTCGGCCACCGCCGCATTCTTGCCGACAAGGGTGTGGTGGAGCGTGCCGTTGGCTTCGTTGCGGGCAGGCTGGAGCCGTCTCTGCAGTGATCTGAATGTCTGTTCTTGTCTGCCGGGTTCGATCGTCACGCCGCCCCGGTGCCGGCCATCGCAATCCAAGCCGCCATTGCCCCGGCCACCGTCTCCAGAAGAGCCGAGCGCGACGCGCCGTCGCGCGCCTGGATCGACATGCCGTGCTGCACGGTCGCATAGAAGGTCGCGGCCGTGCCGCAGTCGAAATCGGCCGGCAACTCCCCCTCGGCCACGCCACGCTCGAGCCGTCTCAGCAAGGCTTCGCGGTTTTCGGCGCGGCGACGGCGCAGATCATCGCAGATGGCGCCGCGGCTTGAGTCCTGGTGCAATGCGCCGAGCGCGATCAGGCAGCCTTGCGGGCGACCGGTCTGCGAATACGCCTTGGCTGTCTGCCGCAGGAACCGCTCGACGGCCTGGCGCGCGGTCGGCGCCTTTTCCAGCGCGGACCAGATCTCGGTTCCCTCGACCCGCGTGTAAAGCTCGGTTGCCTCGAGAAACAGCGCTTCCTTGCTGCCGAAGGCGGCATAGAGGCTGGGTGAGTTGATGCCCATTGCAGCGGTCAGGTCGCTTATCGACGCGCCCTCATAACCCTTGGCCCAAAACACTTCCATTGCGCGCCGCAAGGCGGCGGCTCGATCGAAGGTGCGGGGGCGGCCTCGTTCCGGCATGGCATCCTTTCTGTATTGGTCGATACATAATTCAGTTGACGTGGTTCAGCAAGGCTGGCAAATATTTATGTATCAATCACTACAAAATGGAGAAGCAGATGTCATACAGAAGCTTGAACGGCAAGGCCGCCCTCGTCACCGGCGGCAGCCGCGGCATTGGTGCGGCGATCGCAAGAAGGCTCGCGGCCGACGGCGCAGGCGTGGCGATCACCTATGTGAATGGCGAGGAAGGGGCGCGTGCGGTGGTCAGGGAAATCGAGGCGGCCGGCGGCCGGGCCTTTGCCATCAAGGCCGACAATCGCGATGCTGCGGCGATCGAGGCGGCAGTCGATGAGGCAGCAAAAGCCTTCGGGCGGCTCGACATCCTCGTCAACAGCGCCGGCATCTGGCGCGCTGCGCCGATCGATGCCCTGTCGCTTGCCGACTTCGACGAGACAATGGAGGTAAACCTCAGAGCCCCGTTCGTCGCCGCCAAGGCGGCAGCAGCGCATATGGGCGAGGGTGGCCGGATCATCTCGATCGGCAGCAATCTGGCGGAGCGTGCCACCGACGCCGGCCTGAGCGCCTATTCGGCCAGCAAGGCCGCCTTGGTTGGCCTGACCAAGGCCTTTGCACGCGATCTCGGTCCGCGCGGCATCACCGCCAATGTCGTCCATCCGGGGTCGACCGATACCGACATGAATCCGGCAGCCGGCCCGCACGCCGAGCATCAGCGCCAGAAGATGGCGATGCCTCGCTTCGGCACGGCCGACGAGATCGCCGGCATGGTCGCCTGGCTTGCCGGTCCCGAAGGGCGCTTCGTGACAGGCGCGGCATTGACCATCGACGGCGGCGCCAACGCTTGAGGCTTGGCTCACGGGCGCTACCATTGATCGGGGGCGATGGCGGATCGGCTCGACCCGTCACGATCTTGTGAAACCGTTCTGCAACAGACGTTCCGAAATTTATGGAAGCTTAACGAAATCAGTATGAATCAGTGTAGTCACGCCTTACATCCGCCATGCGGTGGGCGAGACCGTGACAGCGGTGCGGAACGGGATCCGGTTCAACCGGAGCGGGTGATCCATGAAACTCCTTGGAAACAAAGCAACCGTGCTGCCTTTTGCGGTGGCCGCGGCAATGCTGGCCCTCGGGGCGCCGAAGGCTGAAGCGCAAGGGTTCTTCGATATGCTTTTCGGCGGCGGCGTCAAACACGCGCCGCCGAAAGGTAACTTTCCGCCGCCACCGTCAAAATACAAGCCGAAGCCCAAGGCGCCGGCCGCTTCCGGCGGTGGTGCGCAAATCAGCAGCCCGTCCTATTACACCTACAAAAGCGATCCGCTGGTGCGCGTCGATTTTTCGGCACTGTCGGCAGCGCCTGAACCGGCAACGCCTCAGGATGCTGCATTCGAGCCGGCGGCCACCGGGGCTGCATTCCGCGAAGCCATTGCCGGGCTCGACGGATATGACCTCTACGCCGAGAAGGACATCGCCAAGGCGCTGATCGCCTATTACTCGGCCAATCCGGATTTCATCTGGGTGACGGGAACCAGTCCCAGCAGCCGTGCCGAGGATGCCGTGCGGGTGCTGGGCGAGGCCGCGAGCTACGGCCTGACGCCCGCCGACTACACCGTCGAAGTTCCGGCAGCAGGCGCATCGGCGGGCAATGCCGATGAACGCCTGAAAGAGCTGGTCCGCTTCGAGATGGCGCTGTCGGCCCGCGTCCTGCGCTACGCCCGTGACGCACAAAGCGGCCGCGTCGATCCCAACCGCATGACCGGCTACTACGATTTTCCGCCGAAGCCGCTCGACATGGAAGGGGTGCTGAAGACGCTGGCCCATACCCAGCAAGTGCGCACCTACCTCGAATCGCGGCATCCACAGAACGCCGAGTATCAGGCGCTGCGCGTCGAACTGGAAGCGCTCCAGGCCAGCGCCGAAGACGAAATCACCATCGATCCCAATCTACTGTTGAAGCCGGGGCAGACCAGCCCCGAGCTGCCGAGGCTTTTGACAAAGATCGCGCGCAATCTCGATGACGAGATGGGCGGCGCCTATGGCGAGGTCCTGGCGAGGCTCGCCACCAGCCAGGTTTACGATCCGGAGCTGGTGCCGGTGATCAAGGCGGTGCAGAAACGGGCAGGCATGAAAGGCGACGGCGTCATCGGCCCGCGTACCGTTGCATCGTTGGCCGGAACGTCCAAGGCCGACAAAATTCAGAAGGTTCGGGTTGCGCTCGAAGAGTTGCGCTGGTTGCCTTCTGATCTCGGCAGTCCGCGCGTCTTCATCAACCAGCCGGCTTTCACCGCGAGCTACATCGACGACGGCGAGGAGAAGCTGAAGACCCGCGCCGTCGTTGGCAGGCCCACCAACCAGACTGCTTTCTTCTATGATCAGATCGAGCAGGTCGACTTCCATCCCTATTGGGGCGTGCCGCAGTCGATCCTGGTCAACGAGATGTTGCCGCGGCTGCGCCGGGATCCGGGCTATCTCGACCGCGCCGGCTATGAGGTGGTCAATGCCCGCGGCAAGCGCATTCCCTCCTCCTCGGTCAATTGGGGCGCCTACGGCGCAAAGATACCTTACGGCGTGCGCCAGCTGCCGAGCGAGGCCAATGCGCTGGGCGAGCTGAAGATACTGTTCCCCAACAAGCATGCCATCTACATGCACGATACGCCGCAGAAGTCGTTTTTCCAGCGCGACATGCGCGCGCTCAGCCATGGCTGCGTTCGCTTGCAGGATCCGCGCGGCATGGCGGCTGCCGTTCTCGGCACCTCGGTCGACTACATCGAGGACAGACTGAAACACGGACATTCGACCGAAGACGTGACACGCAAGATCCCGGTCTATGTCGCCTATTTCACCGCATGGCCGGACCTGTCCGGCACCGTCGAATATTTCAACGACGTCTACGGCCGCGACACACGGCTGCAGCAGGCGCTCGACAGCACCGAAGCGGTGCGTTCGCCGGCTAGCTGAGATACGGTTCTAGCGCTGAAACAGCGGACGCCGGAAGCCGGCGTCGCGCCCGGCGATCAGCCAATAGACCAGGCCGGCAACAATGCCTGCCGCGGCAATGATACCGATATCGGCCCAACGCTCCGGGTTCGTGTCGTCTGGTACACTGGGCCAGATCAAGGCGAAGCCGCCAACCGCGGCCGCGGCGCCGAAGATCATATGCAGCCAAAAACTGCGCAGCGAGAAAAACTCGGCAATCAGTGCGAAGATCAGTGTCTGCAGGGCGGTCAGCACGATCGTCAGAAAATAGATGAACATACCAAGCGGCGGCACCAGAAGCACCGCGACGGGTGTGACACCCATGACGTCGAAATAGTTCGGTGCATTTGGCAGCGAGCTCAGCCCGCCATAGATCGCCGCCACCGCGATCAAGCCCACCAATACCGCAACGAAATAACCGGCGAGCATCATCAGAACGCGCTTCAATACGTGCTTCGCCGTCGCCATGCCCACCCCCGCGCGCAATGATAGCACCCAGTCAGCCATCAAAGTCATATCTACGCAAGGGTGTGCCGAAGGCCGGGGGCCTTCGAGGCGCGTCACTTTTTAGAATCTGGACCGTTGGCGGACAGCTTCATTTCGGCGCGGTTGTCACCGGATCATAGGTGATTTCGACTTTGGCCTTGTCGTTCGTGTAATAAATGACGGTGTAGGCGCCGCTGTCCCAATCGATTTCCTTGATGTAGCGGAAGTCGTCGCGCTGCTCGACTTTAGCAATGATTTCCGACAGCTTCTTGGCATTCTGCGGCGGCACCGGATTTTCGTCCGCGGCAAAGGCCGATCCGCCGACAAGCAGCACGGCGGCCGCCAAAACAAGTCTGGACATGGCTTTCCCTCACATCTCGATCAGTAGAAACTCGTTTCCATGCAGGTTTGTTCCGGGATCGCGGAGCGTTGCGCTACAGGGAGACGTCCGTACCTGATTTATGGCCGCCGAAAGAACACGGCGACTGCTTAAAATCATGATGCGTCGTCTCAACATCGCGGCCATAATAGTGCCGGTGGTCATTCGGGGGTCTACATGCAAACGCGTCATGCCATCATATTTGTACTTTTCACACTTTCCATCCTGGCCATTTCGATGCCTGTGCAGAAAGCCGCAGCGCTTGAACCTGAGCGCTATACAGTCTATTGCGCCGACGACCGTATCGAGGTTTCGTTCTGGGATATCGAGCAGATGAAGGTGCGGGCCGGCTCCAACGTTTGCCAGTTCCAGAGCTATACGAGCTACAGCAGCGCTTTGAATTTTGCCCAAAAGAATTTTGGCGGCGAGGGGGCTACCTGCAGCTGCTAGCCGCTCTGGCTTGGCTTGAATTGATTCAGGAAAGCAGATGGTGGGCGATGCAGGGATTGAACCTGCGACCCCACCCGTGTGAAGGGTGTGCTCTCCCGCTGAGCTAATCGCCCGCTCGTTGCCCGAAGGCCAAGCGCGCCGCGATATAAGGGAGGCCGGCCTGCGAAGTCAACCACTTGTCGGTCGTCATCTGCGGTCCGCCTGATGCCCGGCTTCAGCCTTCTGCCGAGGCCATCAGTCCTTGTACCAGGTCGAGCGTCAGAGAATCGAAATGCGAGATTACCGCCGACGGTTCGAACTCTCGCACATGGCGGTCGGTGTACCCGAAATCGACTGCCACCACCGGAATCCCGGCGGCCTTTGCCGTGTCGATGTCGGTCTGCGAATCACCGACCATCAGTGCACGGTGCGGGTCGCCGCCGGCGCGCGCGATGGTCTGCGTGAGATGGCGCGGGTCGGGCTTGCGGAACGGAAAACTGTCCTGACCGCAGATCGCCGCGAAATGCCTGGTCAGGCCGAGCGCCTCGATCAATGCCACCGAATTGGCCTCGTATTTATTGGTGCAGATGGCCAGCAGGTAACCGGCTGCCTCGAACCGTGCGATCGCCTCGGGGACGCCGGGGTAGGGGCGCGATTTGCCGGGGATGTTAACGGTGTAATGGTCCAGAAACAGCTTGAGCAGGCGGTCGTGCTCCTCCACTGCCAGCGACCTATGCTGCGCTGCGTGAGCGCGCTCGATCATCACCCGGCCGCCATGGCCGACGAAGCGCTTGAAGCCGGCTTCGTCGACGGCCGCGAGCTGGCTGGCGGCAAGGCTGTGGTTGAGACTGTCGAGCAGGTCCGGCGCCGTGTCGATCAGCGTCCCGTCGAGGTCGAACACGATGATCGGTCGGGTCATGGCCTGTCCTGTGACGATTTGATTGCCGGCAGGCGATAGCCGCTGCGGCCCGTTCAGGCAAGCCGGCTTATCCACCGCGGGCAAGGTCCTTTGACCAGCCCGGCAAAAATGCTACGAGCGCCAAAACAAATCTTGGGACCCGGCATGGATGCGAGGCAATTGAAGGTTGAGGCCGCGCGGGCAGCGCTTGCCCATGTCACGGATGGCATGCGGCTCGGTATCGGCACCGGCACGACAGCGGACGAGTTCGTGCGGCTGCTCGCCGACAAGGTCGCCACTGGCCTGACGGTCATCGGCGTGCCGACCTCGGAGCGCACCGCCGTCCTTTGCAACGAGCTTGGTGTGCCTCTGTCGACCTTCGAGGAAACGCCCGAGCTCGACCTCACCATCGACGGCGCCGACGAGATCGATCCGGCGCTGACGTTGGTCAAGGGCGGCGGCGGCGCGCTACTGCGCGAAAAGATCGTCGCGGCGGCCTCCGCCCGCATGATCGTCATCGCCGACAGCTCCAAGATGGTCGAGATGATCGGCCGTTTTCCGCTGCCCATCGAAGTCAACCGGTTTGGCCTGCGCGCCACCGAAATTGCGGTCGGCGCGGCGGCTGCAAACCTTGGCCTTTCCGGCCCCGTTACATTGAGGATGACGGGGAGCCAGCCATTTGTTACAGACGGCGGCCATTTTATCCTCGATGCATCTTTTGGCCGCATTCCGGATACAAGAGCGCTTTCGAATGCTCTCCACGCCATTCCGGGCGTGGTCGAGCATGGTCTTTTCATCGGGCTGGCATCAACGGCCATCATAGCCGGCGGCGACGGCATCCAAACCGTCCATGCCGCCCGAAAATCAGGGAGTTTTACCGATCATGATGTTGCATAACCGGGTTGGCCGCTTTTTTGCCATTCTGGCGGCCTCGGCCGTTTTCGCGTTTTCGTCGCCTGCGTTTTCGCAGGACGTCACCGATGCGCATTTGAAGGCGGCGCGCGCCGCCGTCGCGGCGATCCATGCGACGGATACGTTCGACAGCATCCTGCCGCAAGCGGCCGCGGCACTGGAGCAGCAGCTGATCCAGAAGAACCCGGACATGCAGGAACTGATCGCCAAGACGATCAACGAGAAGGCGATGGCCTTGGCATCGCGCCGCGCCGACCTGGAAAAGGAAGCGGCGCTAGCCTATGCAAAGGTGTTCTCGGAAAAGGAACTCAATGAAATTGCCGCCTTCTACAATTCCGATTCCGGCAAGAAGCTGCTCGACAACGGCCCGATCGTGACGCGCGAACTGGTGAAGGCTGCCGAGATCTGGCAGAACGGCCTGGCTCGCGATCTCGCCCAGCAGGTCGGCGAGACCCTGGGTGCTGCGGCGAATGCCAAGGCGCCGGCTGCACCTGCCGACGGTACCGCTCCGGCCGATGGCGCAGCTCCCGCGGACGCCACACCGAATTGATTGCGGACTTCCGAGCGGCCTGACCGCCACTGGACCAGAAAGCCCGGCAAGTCCGGGCTTTTCTTTTGATAGTCGGCAGCCTACCTGTCTCGGAGTTTGAGGGGCAAGGAGTTCAGCCATGGCCGGTTACGACTACGATCTTTTCGTCATCGGCGGCGGCTCCGGTGGGGTGAGGGCGGCGCGCGTCGCGGCCGCACTCGGCAAGCGGGTCGGTATCGCCGAGGAATTCCGCTACGGCGGCACCTGCGTCATCCGCGGCTGCGTGCCGAAGAAACTCTATGTCTACGCTTCGCAATTCCCCGAGCATTTCGCCGACGCCGCCGGGTATGGCTGGACGGTGCCTGAGGCGCGTTTCGACTGGCAGACGCTGGTCGCCAACAAGGATCGCGAGATCAGCCGGCTGGAGGCCATCTACAAGAAGAACGTGCAGGGCGCCGGCGGCGAGGTCTTTCACTCGCGCGCCACCCTGGTCGATCCGCATGTGGTGCATCTTCTCGGTGAGGATCGCAGCGTTAGCGCCGACCAGATCCTGATCGCTACCGGCGGGCGCCCGGCGCCGCATCCGGCATTGCCCGGCCATGAGCACTGCATCTTTTCCAACGAGGCCTTCGATCTAAAGGAGTTGCCGAAGGCAATCATGATCGAGGGCGGCGGCTATATCGCCGTCGAATTCGCCAATATCTTTCACGGCCTTGGCGTCGACACGACGCTGGTCTACCGCGGCAAGGAGATCCTCAGCCGTTTCGACATGGACCTCAGACGTATGCTGCACGAAACGATGGAAAAGAAGGGGATAAAAATCCTCTGCCACGCCGTGTCCGAGTGGGTCAGGAAGCGGCCTGACGGCCGACTCGACGCGCTTGTCACCGGCGGCACGGTGCTGACGGTCGACCAGGTCATGCTCGCCATCGGCCGCATTCCCAATACCGAGAACATGGGCCTGGAGGGCGTCGGCATCGAGATGACCAAGACCGGGGCAATCCACGTCGACGAATACTCCCGCACCAACATCGACAACATCTGGGCGATCGGTGACGTCACCCACCGCGTGCAATTGACGCCGGTGGCAATCCACGAGGCGATGTGCTTCGTCGAGACCGCCTTCAAGGACAAGCCGACGGCGCCCGACCATGACACGATCGCGACCGCAGTCTTTTCGCAGCCCGAGATCGGCACGGTCGGCCTGTCGGAGGATGAGGCGGCAAAACGCTTCTCGGATCTTGAAATCTACCGCGCCACCTTCCGGCCGATGCGGCACACGCTTTCCGGCCGCGACGAAAAGATGCTGATGAAGCTGGTCGTCGACGGCGCCTCGAAAAGAGTCCTCGGCGCCCACATCCTCGGGCCGGATGCCGGCGAAATGGCACAGCTCCTCGGCATACCGCTGAAGGCGGGGCTGACCAAGGATGATTTCGATCGTACCATGGCGGTGCATCCGACCGCGGCGGAAGAACTCGTCACCATGTACAAGCCGACTTACCGGGTGAGGGATGGTGAGCGCGTCTGACGCGACAATAACTCATCGCGGCAACGAGATTGCCGCGATGGAAGGGCGTGAGTCTTTTTACAGCAACGTCCCGCGCAGGATCACCAGCGCCACAGAAAAATAAATCACCAGCCCGGTGACGTCGACCAGTGTGGCGACGAACGGAGCCGATGCGCTGGCCGGATCGAAGCCGATCCGCTTCAGGGCGAACGGCAACATCGATCCAGACAACGAGCCGAAGGTGACGATGCCAACCAGCGTGGCGCCGATCGTCATTGCGATCAGCGGCCAATGGGGGCCGTAGTCGTAGAAGCCGAGATACTGCCAGAGCGCGATGCGGCAGACGCCGACCACGCCAAGGATCGAGCCAAGCACCAGGCCGGTGGGCAGCTCGCGCAATGCCACCCGCCACCAGTCGCCGAGGCCGATTTCGCGCAGCGCCAGCGCCCGGATGACGAGCGAGGTCGCCTGCGAGCCGGAATTGCCGCCGGAGCTCATGATCAATGGAATGAACAGGGTCAGCACGATCGCCTTTTCCAGCTCGCCCTCGTAGCTCTGCATCGCGTTGGCGGTCAGCATCTCGCTGATAAACAGCGCGCACAGCCAGCCGGCGCGTTTCTGGATCATCGCCAGAAAGCCCATCTTCATATAGGGCTCGTCGAGAGCCTCCATGCCGCCGAAACGATGCACGTCCTCGGTCGTTTCCGAGATCATCGTGTCGATGATGTCGTCGATGGTGACGATGCCGAGGAGCTTGCCGTTGTCCACGACCGGAACGGCGAGCAGATCATATTTCGAGATCAATTGAGCAACCTTTTCACTATCGGTCAGCGGTGAAACGGTGATAGGCGCACGATCCGGCGCTATTGCCATGATCAGCTCGTCGGGCTCGCCAGCGATCAGTCGACGCAGGCTGGTCGAGCGCAACAGGACATGCGTTTGTGGATCGACGATGTAGATCGCGTAGACGGTTTCGCGCGTCCGCTCCACCTTGCGGATATAATCCAGCGTGCGGGCCACGCTCCAGTCCGGCGGCACGCTGACATATTCGGTCGTCATGAGCGAGGCGGCGCTGCCCTCGGGATAGCCGAGAATGGCAAGCAGCGTCGCGCGCAGCGGTGGCGCTAGGCCACCAAGCAGTTCGGAACGAGCCGGCTCGTTCAGATCGCGCAGTATGTCGGCGGCGCGGTCGACCGACATGGCGGCAAGCAGTCTGCCTGCCTTGATGCGGGGCAGCGCCTCGACCAGTTCGGATGCGCCGTTGAGCTTCGGCTGGTCGAAGATCTCGACCAGCCGCTCGAACGGCACTTCGCAAAGCAGCTCCGATGCCGTCTCGCGGGGCTCCTGGTTCAAGGCCTCGACGATGTCAGCGATGTGTTCGTTTGCAAGCACGCGGGCGATGGCGATGGCATCGCCGCCCGCCAGGGGGAAAACTCGTTCATGTCTCACTCCTTGCCGTCCGGCAGGACGTGAGCCGGTCAGGTCACGTCAAGCGGACGGCGGTTGCGTTCGACTGTGACTGTCGCCAGGCATGGCGCGGTGACCTTTCTGCTCGCGGGTTCGGGTAGGGATCTCTGCGAGCCGGCGCAACTTAGGAGCGCGCCTTGCCGAGTCAATCGCGAGAGCGGGTTAAAACGGCGGCAGACCGATTGGATCGCGAGACTGTGATCGGGCTAGGTGGCAGGCTGGCCGGCAACGACAGTGGCGTCGCGGCTATCTCTGCTTCAGCCGGCGGGGAAAGCGCAGCCACTTGTCCTCGGCCGGCCGCGTCGGCTGCGTGAGGATGGTGGTGAGCTCGACTGGCAAGCTCGGAACCAGCGGCTTCTTGGTGGCGACGCCGTCGGCGATCGCAACCACGCTGTGGTAGAATTCGGTGCCCGCGAGCGATCTCGGCGGCGTCGCCTCATGCATGATCGAGATCACAGTTGCATCAGGGCAATTGTCCTTGATCGCCTGGTGGAAGGCGATCCGTCCATCGGGGTCGAGCGCGCCAGTGGCTTCATCGAGGAACAGCAATCCCGGCTGCTGCAGCACGATGCGGGCGACAACCAGCTTCTGTTTCTGCCCACCCGAGAGAACCTGATCCCAGATCTTTCCTTCACGTCTCTCATCGGCCAAATGCTCGATGAAATCGCCGAGGCCGGCCTTGTGCAGGGCGGATGCGACCTGCGCGTCGGCGAAATCGTGCTCCGAACCGGGCAGGCAGACCAGTTGCTTCAGTGAAACCTGCTGCAGCTTCACCTCCTGGGCGGCGTAGAAACTCCTGACCCCTTCCGGGAAGACAATCGTACCGCGCCCGTAAGGCCACAGGCCGTTGATCGCCTTGATCAGCGAGGTCTTGCCGCAACCGGATTCGCCCTTGAGGAACGTCCATTCGCCACGCCGGAAGCGCAAATTCGCGGCACTCAGGAAGGGCGTTGCGTCCTCGCCCTGATGCGCCAGTTCGAGCTTCTGGATGGTCAGGCCGAAGACCGGGTTCTGACGATCGTAGCGGAAGTCGGACCGGCCGGTCAGGCTGTAGAATTCCTGCGGATGCTGGACGTTTTCGATCGCCTGCGCCAATTCGACGACGCGCTGGCTGTTGGCGCGCAAGGTGGCGATCTCCGGCATCACATGGATGAACCACGAACAGTTGCTGATCAGCTTATTGACCTGCTCGGAGGCCGTTAAATAACCCTTGAGGTCGAGACCGTTGTGGATGAAGGGTACTAGCCCAGGCCCGTAAGCGACAATGCGGGCGCCGATGAAATTATAGATCAGCTCGAACGAGGCGTAGCCGGTATTGACGATGTTCAGTCTGGCCCAGGTACGGTCAATGTCGACATAACGCTGGCTGTGCACAGTCTTCTGCACATTCTCGCCTTGCGATGCGGCGACATGAAAACTGCGGCGCAGGAACGTGATCAACTCGCTGCGGTAATTGCCTTCGGCCTGCTGCATTCTGACGTTTAGCCACTCCAGCATTCGGCCGAGTTTCACCGCGATCCAGGTGTTGAACGGCACATAGACAGCGATTGCCAGGAGAGCAAGGACGGCGCTGCCGTAGCTGCCGAGAAACTCCAGCCCCTTCACCTCGACAGAGTTTTTCAGCAATTCGCCGCCGAGAAAGTAGAACGATGTGAAGACGCTTAGCACACCCATAGCAAGCCCGATGGCCCCGCCGGTCATGGCCTTGATGGATTCCTGCACGCGCTGGTCGATGTTGTCGGGAGCTGCGTGGCCGGAAGAACCATGCTGGGCATGGAAATGCGTATGGTTGGTGTCGAGCAGCGCCTCGTTGAAGCGGCTGTCCACCCAGCCACGCCATTTGCGATGCAATGTCTTGGAAACAAGGTTGCGAATGCCAGCAATACCCACGTCCTTGAGCACGACCAGCAGCACGAGCAAACCGGCGTTGGTCAGTATTGTCTTAAGTGGCGTGGTATTCGCGGCATCGTGGAAAAAAGCGATCGAAGTCTGCAGCTCTGCCAAGGCCACAGTAAACCAGACGTCGGCCTTGCTGGACAGCGCGGTGACCAGCGCGATCACCAGCGTCAGCGTCCAGGCTTCCTTCCAACGGTCCGAGAACCAGTAGGCCCGCATCAGCCCCCAGAAGCTGCGCATCGACGATACGGGCGTCAGGGGCGACTGCCTTGCGGCACCGCGGAGCCATTTTTCCGATATTGAATGTCGCGTTGGTCTATCGACCCGAATCACTATCCCGCCCAAACGATTTTTCTTTTGTTACGGACAGTAACACCAATTGATCATTTTCCATTAGCTTTTCTCCGGCCGCAGGTGGCTTAGCTCGCGGGCCGTTGCAGTGGAGCAACAGAATGAATGATCGCGGCGTTAGGCTGTTACGTTTCGAGGGGTGGAATACCAACGCCATTTCAAGTAGTTACTTGCCTGCGCCGGAGCAAGTAGAGACCTTCCCCTAGGGAAGGTCTTCACACAGCTTTGTGAACATAGAAGCGCCGCCCAGCGGTCGATCTTCACAGCCTGAACCGATCTTCAGTCCGCCTTTACGGTCAGGTCCGACCTCGTCGGCGGCCAGAACGTGACCGTATGATTCGTGGTTGAAGCCGCCTTGTCAGGACCCCGTAATCGGCCAAGCACTGACTTTGCCGTTACAGTCAGGATGCAGACCAACATCGATCAGACCGTACTTTTTTAGAGCGCGCGCAAACTGCGTTTGACAAAGATGCGCTTCGGATCGAACCTGCCGGACGCATCCAGGTTTGAACCGGGGGGAAGTTCTTCATGCTTGCACGGACATTGTTTGTGGCGATGCTCGCAACGTTCGCCTGGCTGCCGCAAACATATGCCGGCAGCCAGACCGTTCCCGCAAACGCCGAGGGACAGATCGAGTTCAACACGCCGTCCGGCAATATTGGCTGCATCTACACGCCGAAGGGCGGCACCAGCACCTACGAGCCGCAGGATGCCGGACCGGAACTGAGCTGTTCGCGCGTCGAGCCCAGCTACGTCACCATCATCCTCGGCCCGAAAGGCCCGGCGACGCTGATCAAGAATCCGGGCGAGCAAGGCTGCTGCGGCGACGTCACCAAGCTGGCTTACGGCAATAGCTGGAGCAAGGGGCCGTTTTTCTGCCAGTCATCCACCAAGGGATTGACCTGCACCGGCAAGCATGGCCATGGCTTTTTCGTCAGCAAGGCCAAGGTGACGGTGCAATAGTCCGGCTCAGTTGGCCGTTTCCAGTTCGCCGCGTGCCTTGGCCGCGGCGACCTGGCGGAGTGCATCGGCAAGCGTATCGGCGTCCTGGGCGCCCATCACCGCATATTTGCCTTCAAGCAGAAAGCACGGCACGCCCGATATGCCCATGCGCGAAGCGGTGGCGATTTCGGCGCGCACCGCCTCGACATCCGCGTCGGTCGGCAGAAGCGTTTCGACCACGGAGGCATCCATGCCGGCCTCGCGGGCCGCTTCGATCAGCACGGCATGATCGCCGAGATTGGCGCCTTCCTCGAAATTCAGCTGGAACAGCCGGCGCACCAGCCGGTTCTGAACCGCCTCGCCGGCCGTCCCGGCCCAGCGAATGAGACGGTGCGCATCCAGCGTATTGGGCGCGACCTTGATGGCGTCGAAGGCGAAGGAAATCCCTTCAGCCTCGCCCAACGGCTCGATCCGGGCATGGATTTCGCGGATGCGTTGCTCGCTGCCGAATTTCGCCACCATGTAGTCGCGGCGGTTCTTGCCTTCGGGCGGAATCGTCGGGTCGAGCTGGAAGGGCCGCCAGCGTATGTGAACGTCGATGTCGACGGCGGCAATCGCCTTGTCGAGCCGTTTCTGGCCGATAAAGCACCAGGGGCACACCACGTCGGAGACCACATCGACGGTAATCGAGTTCTCGTCGTTCATCTTGATCTCCTGTTCTGAAGAGGTCACTTCGGTTTGCGCCACCAGGTCGGCAACTGATAACCGTATATGGGCGTCTTTTGCGGATGTTCCAGATAGTTCCAATAAGCGAGCCATTGCCGGTTGTTGTGCTGCGTCGGCACCATGTAATTGCCTGAGATCAACAGCCGGTCGAGAACGCGGACGGCGGCGACATAGTCCTCCTTCGAACGGGCTCTCAGCATCGCCTCGATCGCCGCATCCACCGCCGGATCTGCGACGCCGGCGAGGTTGAACGATCCTTCGGCCTTGGCGGCCGCGGATCCCCAGCGCCCGGTTTGCTCGATACCGGGCGACAGTGAGTTGTTGAAACCGGTCGAGCCGACCAGCACCTCGAAATCGAAACGCTGCTTGCGCGACTGGATCTGATCACCGTCGAGGCTGCGGATGCCGACATCGATGCCGAGCTTCTCAAGCGTGCGCTGATAGATAGCGGCAAGTCGCTCTTCGTCCTGCGAGGCGGTCAGGATCTCGAAGCCGAATGGCTTTCCCTCGGGATCGAGCATCGCGCCGTCCTGCACCGTATAGCCTGCGCTCTTCAGCAGCTCGAATGCCGCCTTCAGCACCTTGCGGTCCTGGCCGGAGCCGTCGGTGACGGGCGGCCTGTAGGTGCCGTCCATGACATCTGCAGGCACGCGGCCGGGATAGGGGGCCAGCAGGGCCTTTTCCTGTTCGCTAGCCGGGTGGCCGAGCGCGGACAGTTCGGAATTCTGCCAAAAGCTCATCGTGCGCGTGTATTTGCCGCCGAACAGATTCTTGTTGGCCCATTCGAAATCGTAGAGCATGCCGAGCGCGCGCCGCACGACCGGATTGGAAAATTTCGGCAGCCGCGTGTTGAACAGGAAACCGTTGACCACCGGCGGAATGCCGGTGTCGAAAGTTTCGGCGATGACCTCGCCCCTGTGGAAGGCCGGAAAGTCGAGATCGCGCTCGCGTTTGACCGGGTCGCTGTCCTCGTCGATGGCGCAGATGCCTTTCTTGAACGCTTCCTGCTTGGCGTTGGCGTTGAGGAAATATTCGATGGTGATCTGGTCGTAATTGTCGAAGCCGCGCTTGGACGGCACGTCCTTGCCCCAATAGGCCGGATTGCGCTTGAACACGATGCGCTGGCCCGGCACGACTTGCGCCACTGTGTAAGGCCCGCTGCCGATCACCGGCTTCAGCGTCGTCCTGTCGAAGGTGTCCTTGTTGAAGCCGTGTTTCGGGATGATCGGCGTCAGCGCAATGATCAGGGGAAATTCGCGGTCCGCCTTATCGTTGAAGGTGAAGCGCACACTGCGGTCGCCGGTCTTTTCGAGCTTGGCAATCGCTTTCATTCGCTGGCTGTAAGGTGGTCGGCCCTTCTCGGTGAAGACGTCATAGGTGAACAACACGTCTTCCGGCGTCACTGGCTCGCCGTCCGACCATTTGGCCCTGGGATCGAGGTGGAATTCGATGCTCTTGCGCTCGGGATCCATGTCGGCGGTATCGGCGAGCAGGCCGTAGAGACTGAAGGCCTCGTCGTAGTTGCGCTGCATCAACGGCTCGAAAACAAGATTGCCAAAGGCTTGATCCATCATGCCACGCGCGGTGGTGCGCAGGCTTCTCAGTATGAACGGATTGAGATTGTCGAAGCTGCCGACGACGCAGTAAGTAATGCTGCCGCCTTTCGGCGCGTCGGGATTGACGTAGTTGAAATGATCATAGTCGGCCGGCAGGGCCGGTTCGCCCTGCATGGCAAGCGCGTGCTTCGGTTCCGACAGGGCCGGCTGCAGGGAAAGGCCGACAAACAAGATTGCGGCGATCAGCCAAACGACAACGCGGCCCATGACCGTCTCCTTCCCGATTCGATGCGCAGCATACATGAGCCGGTCGTGCACCGGCCAACCCCTTGACCCAATCCCTCGGCCAAGATTCGCGAGGCCCGGGCTGGATTCGCCATCGCTTGCAGTGTAACACGCCGTCCGAAGTCATTCTGTTGCCTCATTTCGGCAACAGGTAGCTGGACCACACGGCGCGAAAAAGCCGGTTCCGGGATCATTTGAGAGGAATGCACGACATGACGAGCCTGAACAGCAACGCGTACCGCCTGTCGGTCATGGCCGCTGGCGTGGTCGGCATTCTGGGCGCCGGGATTCCCGCTGCTTCCGCGCAGCAGCAACAGCAGATTCCGCAAGGCTGGTTCAAGGCCTGCACCAAGCAGGAAGACGTCGACATCTGCAATGTCCAGAACATCACCACCGCCGGCAACGGCCAGCTCATCACCGGCGTCAGCCTGATCGAATTGAAGGGCAAGGTGAACCGCAAGGTGTTCCAGGTGACGGTTCCGACCGGCCGTCTGGTTCCTCCCGGCATCGGCCTCCAAATCGACGGCGGCAAGGCGCAGAAGCTCGATTATGTGATCTGTTTCCCGGATCGCTGCGTGGCGGAAGTGCCGCTGACCGATCAGCTCGTCGCATCCTTCAAGAAGGGATCGGCGCTGACGCTCACTTCAGTCAATTTCCAGAACCAGCCGAACCCGATCAAGATTGCGCTCACCGGCTTCAGCGGCGCCTTCGACGGCCCGCCGCTGCAGCAGTCGGACATCGAGGACCGGCAGAAAAAGCTCCAGGAGTTCGTCGCCAAGAACAATCAGGACTTTGCCAAGAAGCTCAAGGAAGAGCAGGAAAAGGCGAAGACCGCCAACTGATCGACGGGTTTCGGACGAATAAAAAAGCGGGGTTCATGCCCCGCTTTTTTCGTTTGGACCGGCCGTTTGTCGGGTCCAGCGATGTCTCAAGCCTGTCCCAGCCCAGCCAGATCCCGGCTAAGTCAATGTCTCAATTGGTGCTTCGGCTCGTAGCGCCCGTCTGGCTTCTTATCGAACATCTCACCTATCTGCGGATGCCGGACCGGTTCGCCCGACCGGTCCTCGAGTAAATTCTGCTCGGACACATAGGCGATGTATTCCGTCTCCGAATTCTCGGCGAGCAGATGATAGAAAGGCTGGTCCTTGCGCGGCCGCACGTCAGCGGGGATCGCCTCGTACCATTCGTCGGTATTGGCGAATTGCGGATCGACGTCGAAAATGACGCCGCGGAACGGAAACAGCCGGTGGCGAACTACCTGTCCGATCGAGAATTTGGCTGTCTTCATCGCACTCACCACTTGAACTTCTTGAACGCCACCCATCCCGAAACACGCAAGAAAACGCTCCAGGACTTTAGACTCCTACGCACCAATCCGGCAAAGATTGGCCCAGAACTTACGGTCGACATCGTCATTATTTGGCGCAGACGCCGCGTCAATTCAATCCCGATCCCCTTGATGCCGGGTTGAGCATCGCAAGATGCGGATAAAGGGCGGTGCCCAAGATCGCTATCGCGCAGCCGCTTTTCGCAATCCGCCAAAAAACGCCGCAAAACCGCTGCCGGGTCGAAGACCCTCGCGCATGAAAAACGCCCGCAACGGCGCAAACCCCTCAAGCGCGCCCAGGCCAGCGCTGCGCACCAGCTGAGCCGGCAGCATGTCGGAAAGCAACGACATGTTCAGCAGGTTGACCGCGCTGCTGCGCGCCAGAATGTCCGGCCGCCGCTTGAAATCATAGGCTGCAAGCGCCTGGACGGCGCCCGGGTCCGAGCGGTTTCTGCTTGCGGTACCGATCAGGTCGTCGATGTCCCGGATGCCGAGATTAAGGCCTTGCGCGCCGATTGGGGGAAACACATGGGCGGCTTCGCCGACAAGGGCTACGCGGCGCTGCGCAAACCGCCACGGGCTCACCGCTGAAAGGGGGTAGACCTGCCGGCCGGGCTCAACCGACACGCGGCCCAGCATCGATTGCATCCGCTGTTCGACCCGCGTCGAAAGCTCGGCGTCGTCGAGTGCTGCAAGGTCCCTGGCGATATCGGGCTCGAGCACCCAGACAAGGCTGGACCGGTTGCCGGGCAGGGGAACCTGTGTGAACGGACCGGTCTCGGTGTGGAATTCGGTCGAGGTGAAGGCATGGTCGCTGCGGTGACCGAAATTGAGCACCAGCGCCGCCTGCGGATAGGATCGGACCGAGGTCCGGATGCCGGCTGCCTCGCGGGCCGGCGACTGACGGCCATCGGCGGCAACCGCCAACGACGCCTCAACCTCGCTGCCGTCGGCGAGAACGGCATGGGCATGGTCGGCATCGAGGCGCCATGCCTCCACCATCGACTTTCGCCATTCGATGCCCGAATGCGCGACAGCCTCGGCTAGCGTGCGGTTGAGAACGCTGTTGGGCAAGTTCAGCCCGAATTGCTCTTCGTTGATCTCGCTGGCGCGAAAGGTCACTGTCGGGCTGCGGATCAGCCGGTTGGTTGCGTCAACGATGCGCATCACCTTGAGCGGCGCTGCGTGCTGCCTGGTTCCGTCGAAGATCCCGAGCCGTTCGAACATCTTCAGGGCAGGGTTCATCAAGGCTGTCGTCCGGCCATCGGGGCCGGCTGCCTCGGGTCCGACGAGCGTCACGGGAAAGCCCGCCTCGGCAAAGCCAAGCGCCGCGATCAGCCCCGCAGGGCCGCTGCCGGCGACCAGTATCCGTGCTGTTTCCCGATGGTCCAAATTCGGCTTCCGGATTGCGAGGTGAGGCCTGTCCGACCTGCTGGTCCATATAGGTCAGGTGATGCGGCTTGATCAACGCGGCGATTCGGCCCATTCGGTTGCCATGACCGGCCAACAAGACGATTTCAGCCACCTCGACGGTACCGGCCGCGCGATGGCGAGCGTTGCGCGCAGCCCTCGACTGACCGTGAGCGTTGTTGCCGGCATGGGCATCGCCCTTGCCTGGCTCCTTCTCGGCGCAATGGCAGTTCGTGGTGCCGTAAGCCGGCTCCCGGGCACCAATGCACCCGGCGACACGATGCTGAGATACCTGCCGCAACTGCCGCTGCCGGATTTCCTTGCGCGTTTCTTCGCCCTCTGCCTTGCGCCGGCGCCGCTTCGCGCAAGCGTAGGCGCGCAAGGCGGGGCACTCACCGCGATGTGGTTGTTGATGGCCATCGCGACCATGCTGCCCTCCGCGGCGCCGATGATCCGCACCTATTGCGAGATCGCAGATACCGCCCGGATCAAGAGGGAGCCGGTCGTCCATCCGCTGATCCTGGTCGCTGGATATTTGAGCGTCTGGCTTGCCGCCTCGGCAATGTTCGCGGCCCTGACGCTCGCAGTCGATGCATTCGCGTCATCCGGGCAGATGCTCGATCCGCTGGTTGGAATTGCCGGAGCAGCCGCGCTGTCGATCGCTGGTCTCTATCAGTTCAGCTGGTTGAAGGAAGCCTGTTTGGAGAAGTGCCGAAATCCGGTCTCGGTCCTGTTCGCCAACTGGAGCGCCAGGTCCATTCGCATTTTCCGGCTCGGCATGGAGCAGGGCCTGTGGTGCCTTGGATGCTGCTGGGCGCTGATGCTGGTAATGTTTGCCGTCGGTGTGATGAACGTATTCTGGATGGCGCTGATCGGCCTGTTCAGCGTGGTCGAAAAACAGACGGCAGGCAATCTGCCGACGCGGTTGGCCGGTGCGATACTGCTTGTCTGGGCAGCCGCGCTACTAGTAGTCTCGCCATGAGGGGGAGAATTCGATGACAGATCAAAACTGGGCAATGAAGGGAGAGCTCGTCCTCTCCTGCAATTGCACGGTTTTTTGCCCTTGCGTTCTGTCGCTCGGCAGTCATCCGCCGACCGAGGGCTATTGCCAGACCTGGGCGGGGTTCCGCATCGATGCCGGCCATTTCGGCGAGGTCGACCTGTCCGGTCTCAATCTTGGGCTGATCATGGAAATCCCCGGTTATATGAGTCGCGGCAACTGGACGGCCGGTCTGTTCATCGACAAGCGCGCCTCGGTCTACGCTGTGAAGGCACTGACCAAGATCTTCACCGGCAAGGCTGGCGGAACCACATCGCTGCTCTCCATCCTGGTCGGAAAGTTCCTCGGCGCCGAGCAGGTGCCGATCACCTACGAGACGCGTGAGAAAACGCGCATCTTGCAGATACCGAAGATCATCGATGGCGCGGTGACGCCAATCACCGGCAAGGATCGCGACAAGGATACGGTCATCAGCAATTCGGAATACTGGATTGCGCCGGAAATCATCGTCGCCAAATCCGACAAGAGCAAAATGCGGGCCTTTGGCCGCAACTGGAACTTTGCCGGCCGTTCGGCCGAAATCTGCAAGCTGGACTGGCGGGGCCCGTGAGCAAGAAGACGACGGCCAGGAAAATCGCCGACCGGATTCCGCGGCCGAAGAAGAAAGTCACATGGCCGCAGGCGCGGGCGTTCTCGGTCCATCTCTTGACCGCGTCGGGCTCATTCCTGGCGTTTCTGTCGCTAGTGGCAGCAAGCGAGCAGCGCTGGACGGCGATGTTCTGGTGGCTGGGCCTGGCGCTTTTCGTCGACGGCATCGACGGGCCGATCGCCAGGAAGCTCGACGTCAAGGAAATCCTGCCGACATGGTCGGGCGAACTGCTCGACAACATCATCGACTACGTGACCTACGTGTTGATTCCGGCCTTCGCGCTCTATCAGCGCGGCTTCATGGGCGAGCGCCTGTCGTTCCTGTCGGCGGCGATAATCGTGGTGTCGAGCGCAATCTACTATGCCGATACCGGCATGAAGACGAAGGAGAATTTCTTCAAAGGCTTTCCGGTCGTCTGGAACATGGTGGTGTTCACGCTGTTCGTCATCGAACCAGGACAATGGGTTTCCTTCGCCATGGTCGTGGTGGCCGGCATTCTCACCTTCGTGCCGATCAATTTCATCCATCCGGTGCGGGTGAAGCGGCTGCGGCCAATCAATCTCGGCATGACGCTTCTTTGGTGCGCTTTCGGCGCGCTGGCGCTGGCGCAGGCCGCACTTGCTTCCTTCTACGACCAGATCGGCGTGCTGGGCGAGCAGGTCAGCGATTTCATCAAAATCGGGATTACGGTCACCGGGCTTTACCTCGCTTGCATCGGCGCTATCATGCAGTTCTTTCCAAATCTCGGCGCCAAGCCGGACAAGAAAGCCTGATCCCAAGAGAGACTGAAAATGTCCAAAGCGATCCGCATCCATGCCCATGGCGGCCCGGAGGTCCTGACCTATGAGGATGCCGATCCCGGGCAGCCGGGCTCGGGACAGATCCTGGTCAAGCACACCGCGATCGGTCTCAATTTCATCGACGTCTATTATCGCTCGGGCCTTTATCCGCCGCAGGGCGGATTTCCGCTGATTCCCGGCGGCGAGGCGGCCGGCGTGGTTTTGGAGGTCGGCACAGATGTCGACTGGCTGAAGCCCGGGGATCGGGTCGCCTATGCGGTGACCACCGGTGCCTATGCCGGGCAGCGCGTGATCGCCGCCGACCGCGTGGTGAAGGTGCCCGACGGCATCAGCGACGAACAGGCCGCGGCGATGATGCTGAAGGGGATGACCGCCGAGTATCTGTTGCGCCGTACCTTCAAAGTGAAGGCTGGCGATACGATCCTGTTCCACGCGGCGGCAGGCGGTGTCGGCCTGATCCTCGGCCAATGGGCCAAGCATCTCGGCGCGACGGTGATCGGCACCGCGAGTTCAACCGACAAGATCGAGCTCGCCAAGGCGCATGGCTTCGATCACGTGATCAACTATCGCGAACAGGATTTCATCGCCGGCGTTGCCGCTATCACCGGTGGCAAGAAATGCGACGTTGTCTATGATTCGGTCGGCAACGACACATTTCCAGCCTCGCTCGATTGCCTGCGGCCGCTCGGCACTTTCGTCAGCTTCGGTCAATCGTCTGGGCCGATCCCGCCCTTCAGCATCTCGTTGCTGGCGCAGAAGGGCTCGCTGTTCGCAACGCGGCCAACGCTGTTCGTCTACAATGCCAAGCGCGACGACCTCGAGGCTTCCGCCGCCGCATTGTTCGATGTGGTGCTCAGCGGCGCCGTCAAGATCAAGATCAACCAGCGTTACGCGCTCAGCGATGCCGGCAAGGCACATTCCGATCTTGAAGGGCGCAGGACCACCGGGACAACGATACTTATCCCTTGAGCGCCCGCAGTTTCGGCCCGCCGACGCCGCCGTTCTTGCGAACTGCTCTTTACCGCTTGAGTTTCCGCTGAAATTCTTGAAGCTCTTTCAAGTCGTGAGGCGCTTACCGTAGAGAGCAGGCCGCGCATACGATGTTTGCGGGAACACAGAACATGTCTGGCAAACCAGATGGAGGCACCGTGAGTGCAGATCAGGACGGCGCAAACCTGCTGGAGGTTCGCGGCCTCACAAAGATATTCGGCACGCTGACGGCGTGCGACCATGTCGATCTCAACATCGCCAAGGGCGAGATCCATGCGTTGCTTGGCGAGAACGGCGCCGGCAAGTCGACGCTGGTGAAAATGCTGTTTGGATCGCTGGAACCTAATTCCGGCGAGATTTTCTGGAATGGCCAGGCGGTCAGGATCACCAGCCCCGGCGCTGCAAAAAAGCTCGGCATCGGCATGGTTTTCCAGCATTTTTCGCTGTTCGAAGCGCTGACGGCGGCGGAGAATATCGCGCTGTCGCTGGATGACGGCTCGCCGATCAGCACGATCGCGGCCAAGGCGAGGGCGCTCTCCTACAGTTACGGCCTGCCTCTCGATCCACTATCGCTGGTCGGTGATCTGTCGGTCGGCGAGCGCCAGCGTATCGAAATCATCCGCTGCCTGCTGCAGACGCCGCAACTCATCATTCTCGACGAGCCAACTTCGGTGCTGACGCCGCAGGAGGCCGATAAGCTGTTCGAGACGCTCGAACGGCTGCGTTCGGAAGGAAAGTCTATCCTCTACATTTCGCACCGGCTGGAAGAGGTCAAACGCATCTGCGACCGCGCCACCGTGCTGCGTCACGGCAAGGTGGTCGGCCATTGCAATCCGCGCCAGGAAACCGCGTCTTCGTTGGCGCGGATGATGGTCGGCAACGAGGTGCAGGCCGTGGTGCGGGCGCCGGCCGAGGGTATCGAGACCGCGCCGGCGCTGCTTCAAATCCGCGAACTCACCCGCAAGCCGGCGACCCCGTTCTCGATCCCGCTCAGGAACATCAATCTCGAGGTCCGCGCTGGCGAGGTGATCGGCATTGCCGGTGTCGCCGGCAACGGCCAGGGCGAATTCTTCGAGTCCGTTTCCGGCGAGGTGCTGCAGCAGGATGCCGGCTCGGTCCGCATCCGTGGTAAGGATGCCGGCGGCCTCACCATCACCGGCAGGCGCCTGATGGGCGCTGCCTTCGTCCCGGAAGAGCGGCTCGGCCATGGCGCAGCACCGCGCATGAAGCTTTCGGAGAACCTGCTTCTGTCGCGCCACGCCACCGATGGCAAGATGTTTGTCGGCGCCGGTGGAATGGTCAAGGGCGATGCGATCTATACCGCTGCCCAGCGCATCATAAAGGCGATGGACGTGCGCAAGAGCGCGCCGGATCCGGAGGCTGCGGCTCTTTCGGGCGGCAATCTGCAGAAATTCATCGTCGGCCGCGAACTCGACCGCCGGCCAAGCGTCATGGTGGTCAATCAGCCGACCTGGGGCGTCGACGCGGGTGCGGCGGCCCACATCCGCCAGGCACTGATCGAACTGGCACGCAGCGGCTCGGCGGTGCTGGTGATCAGCCAGGACCTCGACGAACTGTTCGAGATTTCCGATGCGATCACGGTCATGCACAATGGCGAATTGTCGAAGCCGCTGCCGATAGCTGAAGCGACATTCGAGAAGATCGGGCTGCTGATGGGCGGCGCCGAACCTGGGCATGCCGAACATACGCTGGAGACGGCTTGATGCGCCTCGAACTTGTAAAACGCCCGCAGCGCTCGATGCTGTTTTCGGCACTCTCGCCTTTCATCGCTTTCGTTTTGACGATCATTGCCGGTGCCATCATGTTCGCGCTGCTCGGTGTCAACCCGTTGACCGCGTTCCGTATCTACTTCATCGAACCGATCAGCCAGGTCTGGCAGCTGCATGAGCTGGCTATCAAGGCCGCCCCTCTGATCCTGATCGCGGTCGGACTGTCGGTCTGCTACAAGGCCAACATCTGGAACATCGGCGCCGAAGGCCAGTTCATCCTGGGCGGCATTGTCGGCTCGATCTCCCCCGTGCTGTTTCCGCAGTTCGAAGGCCCATTGGTGCTGCCGCTGATGCTTCTTTTCGGCATGGTCGGTGGGGCCGCCTATGCTGCAATCCCGGCACTGCTGAAGACGCGCTTCAACACCAACGAGATCCTGACCAGCCTGATGCTGGTCTATGTCGCCCAGCTCTTCCTCGATTGGCTGGTACGCGGGCCGTGGCGCGATCCGCAGGGCCACGGTTTCCCGCAAACCATCCAGTTCAACGACTCGGCCATACTGCCGGAACTCCTCCCGGAATCCGGCCGGGCAAACTGGGGATTTGTCTTCGCGCTGGTCGCGGCGATACTGATCTGGATCCTGATGAGCCGTATGCTGAAAGGCTTCGAGGTCCGCGTGCTCGGCTCAAGTCCGAGGGCAGGGCGCTTCGCCGGGTTTGGCCTTAACCGCATGGTCTTCTTTGCCTTCCTGCTGTCGGGCGCACTGGCCGGACTTGCCGGGATTTCGGAGGTCTCGGGCGCCATCGGGCAGTTGCAGCCGGTGATCTCGCCCGGCTACGGATTTACCGCCATCATCGTCGGATTCCTCGGCCGGCTCAATCCGCTCGGCATCGTTGCCGCCGGCCTTGTGCTGGCGCTGACCTATCTCGGCGGCGAGGCGGTGCAAAGCGCGCTCGGCATCTCCGACAAGGTGGCGCGCGTGTTCCAGGGCATGCTGTTGTTCTTCGTGCTCGGCTGCGACACGCTCATTCACTATCGCATCCGCCTGATCGGCTTTGCTGCGCCGAAACTCGAGACAGTCCCGAAGCTGGAGGAAGCTCGCTGATGGACATCACCGTCAACATCCTTTTGACCATCGCGACGGCGGCGACGCCGCTGCTGATCGCGGCGATCGGCGAACTGGTGGTCGAACGTTCCGGTGTGCTCAATCTCGGCGTCGAAGGAATGATGATCATGGGTGCGGTTGGCGGCTTCGGCGCCGGCTATCTCACCGGCTCGCCGTGGATAGGGCTGTTGGCGGCAATTGCCATGGGGGCAGTGTTCTCGCTGCTGTTCGCCGTCATGACGCTGTCGCTGGCCACCAACCAGGTGGCAACCGGCCTGTCGCTGACACTGCTCGGCCTCGGTCTTTCCGGCATGATGGGGACGAATTTTGTCGGCCAGCCCGGCGAAAGGCTGCCAAACCTCGATATTCCCGGCCTGACCGCAATCCCGGTCATTGGCAGGCTGCTGTTCGGCCAGGATCCAATCTTCTACATCTCGATCGCGCTGACCGCCGCCGTGATGTGGTTCCTGTTCAAGACCCGCACCGGGCTCACGCTGCGCTCGATCGGCGACAGCCATGCATCCGCCCATGCGCTTGGCATCCACGTCATCCGCTACCGCTATCTCTCAGTGATTTTCGGCGGCGCTTGTGCCGGCCTTGCCGGCGGCCACCTGTCGCTGGTCTACACACCGCAATGGGTGGAGAACATGACCGCCGGCCGCGGCTGGATCGCGCTGGCTCTGGTCGTCTTCGCTTCCTGGCGGCCGTGGCGGGTGCTGGCCGGCGCCTATATTTTCGGCGCGGTCTGGATCGGCCAGCTTCATGCACAGGCATTCGGCATTCCGGTCCCCTCGCAACTGCTTTCTTCGCTGCCCTATCTGGCAACCATCGTGGTTCTCGTTCTAATCTCGCGCAACAAGCGTTTGACGATGATGAACACGCCGGCATCCTTGGGCCAGCCATTCGTTCCGGATCGTTGACAACAAAAAGACGGAAGCTCCAAGGCTTAACTCAGAGAGGTAACACAATGAAAAAACTGCTTATTGCCCTGATGGCGACGACGGCCGCATTGTCATTGGCGGCCTCAGCCCAGGCGGCGGACAAGCTGAAGGCCTGCTGGGTCTACACCGGCCCGATCGGCGATTTCGGCTACTCCTACCAGCACGACCAAGGCCGCCTCGAGGTGGAAAAGGCACTCGGCGACAAGGTCGAGACCGCCTATCTCGAAAACGTCTCCGAAGGCCCCGATGCCGATCGCGCCTTCGAGCGCCTGGCGCGCGAGGGATGCAAGATCATTTTCGGCACGTCCTTCGGCTTCATGGACCCGGAAGTGAAGATCGCCAAGAAATTTCCCAAGGTGATGTTCGAGCACGCCACCGGTTACAAGACGGCCGAAAATCTCGGCATCTACAATGCGCGTTTCTATGAAGGCCGCTACGTGCTTGGCCAGATCGCCGCCAAGCAATCGAAGTCGGGCGTCGCCGGCTACATCGTTTCCTTCCCGATCCCGGAAGTGGTGATGGGCATAAATTCCTTTATGCTCGGCGCACAGTCGATCAACCCGAACTTCAAGGCGAAGATCGTGTGGGTGAACTCCTGGTTCGATCCCGGCAAGGAGGCCGACGCTGCCAAAGCATTGTTCGACCAGGGCGCCGATATCATCGTCCAGCACACCGACTCGACCGCTGCCTTGCAGGTGGCTGAGGAGCGCAAGCTGCACGGCTTCGGCCAGTCCTCCGACATGATCAAGTTCGCGCCGCACGCGCAGCTGACCTCGCTGACCGACGAGTGGGGACCGTACTACATTAGCCGGGTCCAGGCGGCGCTCGACGGCACCTGGAAGCCCGACAATGTCTGGCTCGGCATCAAGGACGGCGCCGTCAAGCTGGCGCCGTTCACCAACATGCCCGACGACGTGAAGGCGATGGCCGAGGCCACCACCAAGAAGATCGCCGACGGCTGGAACCCCTTCACCGGGCCGATCGCCAAGCAGGACGGCACACCGTGGCTGAAGGAAGGCGAGGTCGCGGACGACGGCACGCTGCTCGGCATGAATTTCTACGTGAAGGGCGTTGACGACAAGCTGCCGCAGTAAGCAGGCGAAAACAAATCGAACCAAAGGGCGCCTACGCGGCGCCCTTTTATTTTGGACTGAATGATATCAGACCGCCGAGCCGTAGAGGTCGTAAGCGTCGGCGCGGTCGATCTTGACCGTGACGATGTCGCCGGCGCGCAGTGGCCGCCGCGACTGGATATGGACCGAACCGTCGATTTCGGGCGCGTCGTATTTGGTCCGGCCCTTGGCCGAATTGCCATGCGCCTCGTCGATCAGGACCGGCAGGCGCTTGCCGATTTTCTTGGTGAGCTGCGTTGCCGAAATCTTCTGCTGGCGCTGCATGAAGCGATGCCAGCGGGCTTCCTTGATCTCCTGCGGCACTTGCTCGAGGCCGAGCCCGTTGGAGAGGGCGCCTCTGACCGGCTCGTATTTGAAACAGCCGGCGCGGTCGATCCTGGCCTCGTCCAGCCAGTCGAGCAGCATCTCGAAATCGTCATCCGTCTCGCCGGGGAAGCCGACGATGAAGGTGGAGCGGATGGCAAGGTCCGGGCAGACTTCGCGCCAGCCGCGAATGCGCTCGAGCGTCTTTTCGCCATGAGCGGGCCGGCGCATGTTCTTCAGCACCTGCGGCGAGGCGTGCTGGAACGGAATGTCGAGATAGGGAAGGATCTTGCCTTCGGCCATCAGTGGGATGACGTCTGCGACATGCGGGTAGGGATAGACATAGTGCATGCGCACCCAGACACCGAGCTTGCCCAGTTCTTCCGATAGATCGAGGAATTTCGCCCGCACTTCGCGATCGCCGAACATGCTGGCCTGGTATTTGATGTCGATGCCGTAGGCGCTGGTATCCTGCGAGATGACGAGGATCTCCTTGACCCCCGCCTTGGCCAGCTTCTCGGCTTCGCGCAACACGTCGGCGGCCGGCCGCGATACGAGGTCGCCACGCAGCGCCGGTATGATGCAGAAGGTGCAGCGGTTGTTGCAACCTTCCGAAATCTTGAGATACGCATAGTGGCGCGGCGTGAGCTTGACGCCCTGCGGCGGCAAAAGGTCGATGTAGGGATCGTGGCTCGGCGGTGCTGCCTCATGCACCGCCGCCATCACGCTCTCATAAGCTTGCGGGCCGGTGATGGCGAGGACGTTGGGATGTCTTTCACGGATGACGTCCGGCTCGGCGCCGAGGCAGCCGGTGACGATGACTTTTCCATTCTCCGAAAGTGCCGAGCCGATAGCGTTGAGCGATTCGTCGCGGGCCGAATCGAGGAAGCCACAGGTGTTGACGACGACCAGGTCGGCACCGTCGTGCTTGCGGGCGATCTCGTAGCCTTCGGCGCGCAGGCGCGTGATGATGCGCTCCGAATCCACAAGGGCTTTCGGGCATCCAAGACTGACGAAACTAACGCGAGGGGCGGACATCAAAGCTTTCCGGATTTTCAGGATTGGCGGCGCAGTATCACACTTGTCGGGGCATTGGTATGGGCAGCGGCTGCGGCGAAACGCAACCGCCAGTGTCGCCGAAGGCTCGCCGAAGCTGAAAGGCCGGCCGATGCGAATTCGAGTCGACGCGTCAGCTCACCGCACTGCTGACATGCGGCAAGACCTCCACCGCGCCCCGGTAGATCATGTCGAGTGCGACATAGAAGATGATCAAAAGGCCGATATAGGCGATCCAGCGATGGCGGTGCAGGAGCTTGGCGATGAAGCTCGCGGCAAGGCCCATCAGCGCGATCGACAGGACGAGGCCTATCACCAGCACCTGGAAGTGATCGCGCGCTGCGCCGGCGACCGCCAGCACGTTGTCGAGCGACATCGACACGTCGGCGATGACGATCTGCAATGCTGCCTGACCCAAGGTCTTCTTGCGCGCCTTGCCGGCCACCATATCATCGCTGTTGATATCGGAATTGGACAACGCTTCGGTCGCCTCCACCTCGTCGGCATCGGACGTGCGCAGCTCGCGATACATCTTCCAGCACACCCACAGCAGCAAGATACCGCCGGCCAGCAGCAGGCCGACAATCTGCAGCAGGGTGACGGTGATCGCGGCAAAACCGATACGCAGCACCGTCGCCGCCACCACGCCGATGAGAATCGCTCTCTTGCGCTGCTCGACCGGCAAGCCCGCCGCGGCCAGGCCGATGACGATGGCGTTATCGCCTGCAAGCACGAGATCGATGGCGATGACCTGGAGCAGGGCAGAGAAGCCCGCGGCAGTGAAAATTTCCATCGACTGGAAGTCCCTTGCTGGTTGGCCGACCGTTCGCGTCGAATGCCTGGAGGGCCCTAACGTGTATGGTTCCCGGGCGTCAAGGGACTGGTTGGAACAAGGTCGGCAAACCGCCCGTTATTGCGGCAATATACAGAGTTTGCGACGATCGGCCCGAAACACCGGCAAAATGCGGCCACGGGTCGCGAATGCCTAGTTATAGAGATTGTATTTGGGCCAGTCGCTTTCCGGAATTTCATCACCGATCCGGTAGCGGAGCTGCAGGACTTCCATATGGTCCGGCGCTGTCTCGCATTTGAATTTCAGCCGGTACCATTGTCCTTTGCTACGAAACGCAGCACCCGGGCTCTTGATCGCATCGGCGCCCATTTCGGGCGTCGCAAAAGCGTAGGCGACGACACGATCGGCTTTGTATTTGTGGTCGTCGCGGGTAATCCGGTCGAGAATTTCGGCGTCGCATCGCTGCTCCAGCCGGGTTTGCGGATCGAGTTTCAGCAGGCCGGCGCGCAATGCGCTGTCCATCGCGCTGGCCGGCCAAGCCAGTATCATCCATGCGAGAACCGCAGAAAATAGTTTATTCATAGGCGGGAGAAGCATCATATTCGGGCGGAGAAATCAACCCGACGAAGCGCCAGCCGCCGGTCTGTCCGTGCTTGGCGCGGCGGGTGACAGTTTTCGCTTTGCGGCAGGTTGTTGATACCGTGAAAGAAGTGTTCGGTCGTTGAGCACCGCCACTCCGAATGATGGCGGGCACCGCTCGCCATCATCCATGCATTCGATAGTATTCATTCCCGATTGGGGATCAGGAGCGGCTACTTCATTCCGGCCAGTGCATTCACGTCGCCGCAGAACTCCGCGTAAGGCTTGCCCTGGGCCGCATCTTGGCATTCTCTCATCATCATGTTGCGCTGGATCATGTTGCGCTGGATCATGTTGCGCTGGGCTTTCGGCATGGCCATGAAGACAACCTTGAATTCCGGCATCGGCTTCAGCGTTTTCATGCTGCTGTCGGTGTAGAATGGCCGGATGTTGTCGACCACATCGAGTGCGCCGGCGAATGCGGTGGCGCTCATGGCGGGCGGTGGTCCGCCTTGCGCCCGGAAACTCGACGTCGTGCGCGCAGGAACGAAGAAATTGGCTTCAAAATGGCGGAGGGAGTGGGATTCGAACCCACGGTGGGCTTGCACCCACGCCGGTTTTCAAGACCGGTGCCTTAAACCGCTCGGCCATCCCTCCAAGGTGATTTTTCAATCACTTAGGATATCGCGAGAGGAGCGGGTTCGAGCAATCGGTACCGGATTGGCACCAGGACGTTCCCCGACCGGTTCGCGCTTCATTCCTCTAAAGCCGCATTCAACACCAAGTCAACCGTGGCGGCCGCAGCTTTCGGCGCGATCCAGGACGGTGAGCAGCGTCATGGCGAGCTGTGTTTGTGCTGGGTGTGGAAAATCGTTTTTAAAACCCGCACGGACTATTAATCGTTGCGCGCTGATATGTTGGGCGCATTAGGCACATGTAAGTAAAATCGTATTCTGGAGTTGATTTTGGCCGTACTTGGCGCTCTCCCGCCCGGTCTCCGCTGTAGACCAATCCGCGAAACCGACTGGGAGGGGGTGGTCGATTGCCTGTGCAGAGGCTTTCCGGCGCGTAACCGGAGTTACTGGATCCAGGCTTTGACCCGTTTGTCGCAGCGGCCTGCGATTGCCGAGTTCCCACAATATGGCTTTGCTTTGGAGCATGCCGGTCGGATCGTCGGCGTTGTGCTCACCCTTTATGCTCGCTATCAAGGGTCGGAGAGCGAGGAAATCCGCTGCAATCTTTCAAGCTGGTCAGTCGATGCAGAATTCCGTCCCTATGGTGCCATGTTGGTTGCGGCGGTTCTCAAGCGGAAGGACGTGACCTACACGAACATTTCGCCGGCACAAGCGACGTTGAAAGCCAACCGGGCGCTTGGCTTTCGGCTCTTCTCCAGTGGACAATTTACCTTCTTGCCGGCTTTAAGTTCGGCGCAGCGGTCAAGTCGCGTGCTCGAAGTGCGTCCCGGTCTTCCGGAATTGGCGATGCTGCCCGAGAATGAGAGATACATACTCTCGGAACACGTCGCGCTGGGCTGCCTGTCGTTGATCTGCATTTGCGACGGAGCAGCGTTCCCCCTGGTGTTGATGCCGCGCCGAATGTTGCACGGTGTTGTCCGGTGCCATCAGGTCATCTATTGCCGCTCGCTCGCAGATTTGAGCCGTTGCGCCGGTGCGATGGGGCGCTTTCTCTTGCGAAGCGGAATCCTGGTTTGCTTTGTCGACGCCAAGGAGCCGATTCCAGGTTTGGTGGGATGGTACCGGCCCAACAAGGGGCCGAAATACTTCAAGGGTCCCAGACCACCCGCACCTGGAGATCTGACGTTCACCGAGCTTGTGATCTTCGGTCCCTGAATCTGCGCTGGCAGCCAGGCCAAGGCAAGGGCAAAGCGCGCCGTGTACGGCGTTGCTGATCGATCAGCGATGACTTTCATGTCGACCGGCGAGACGGTCCGCGCCACAATCTCGCCCGGTTCCGACCACAATCCGTTAATACGGTGATAAACAATTCCTGCGCACAAAAAGGATTGGGGTAGGGCGTCGCCGGCGTTTCTGGAGTGGGTGCTTTGGCACCGCTGACGTTCATGCTGCGGTACCTTCGTCGATGCTATAGGGGACAATCAAAATATGCAGACCACGGCGCGCCCGCGTCTTCGTCGCGCTTCCGCTTTCGCGTTGTTTGCCTTGTCGGCAGCCTTTCTTGCGGCATGTGCCGGGCCGCAGCAAAAGGCGATGATCAACAAGAAACCTCGCTCCAAGGAATATTTTTCCGAAGCCGAGTATGGCGTGAAAGCCAGCCCGCGCGTGATGTTCAAAACGTCTCGGGGACGCGATCAACTCGGCAAGCCCTATCAGGTGCGCGGCAAATGGTATTATCCGAAGGAAGACAAACGTTACGCCAAGGTTGGCCTCGCGTCCTGGTACGGTGAGGCGTTCCACGGCCGGTTGACCGCCAACGGCGAAGTCTACGACATGGCAGATCTGACGGCGGCGCATCCGACCATGCCGCTGCCGAGCTATGCGCGGGTCACCAACATGAAGACCGGCAGCTCGGTGATTGTGCGCGTCAACGATCGCGGACCCTATCACGATGGACGCATCATCGATGTGTCGAAGCGCGCTGCTGAAATGCTCGATTATGCCAATATCGGTACGGCCGAGGTGAAGGTCGAATATGTCGGCCGTGCGCCGCTCGAAGGCAATGACGGGCAGTATCTTATGGCTTCGTATCGTCCAGGCAACAGGGCGCCGGATCCGTCGGACGGTCTGCCCAGCGGTGTCATGGTCGCGATGAATGGGCCGTCGCCAAGCCTGCCGGTGAGCGCTGCTGCCGTGCCGTTCCCCGGTCAGCTGACGAATTCCGGGCAGGGATCCGATGCAGGGCCTGTCATGGCGGTGCAAGCATCTGCTTCGGGAGACATTGTACTGCCCGATTTCGGCCCGATCGTGCCCGAGCGTCCGGAGATCAACCTGCCGGCGCAATCGCCGTTCACCGTGGCGTCGCTGTCTTACGCGGACGAGCGCGTGCAGCGCGCCTCCAACGCGTTTGCCGGGCTGGATGGCGCCGGCATGTCGCCCGCCGAAATTCTTCAATCGTGGAAGCGGCAAGCTCCTCCAACCGGGTCGCCCACGGACTATGTCGCGGCGGGTTCGTTCGAGGATTCCGCCGAAGCGGAGCGTGTGGCGGCCCAGCTTTCCAGCTTCGGCAAGACCGAGATCCAGCGCTCGGAACTTGAAGGCAAGGACTGGTTCTCGGTCAACCTCTTTGCCGACGGCCGTGGCAGCCTGGACGAGATGCTGCAGGCAGCGTGGTCGCATGGTGCGCCGGATGCGCTTGCTGTACGCAACTGAGCTCGGGGCTGCCTGGTTTTTTCGTGCGCGATTGATCCGCCAGGCAAAAGCCTGATAGCTTCTGCCAACTTGCAAAAGCGCCGGCTCACTGGTCGAACCTGATGAAATTTTTTTACCCTTTCACCGGGCTTATGGCGCTCGGCCTGCTGCTGCTCTCGCTTGCGCCGGCCTCAGCACAGCTTTTCGAGACCAAGGCCGCGCAGGCCTTCATGATCGATGCCGAAACCGGAACCGTGCTGTTTTCGAAGGACGCCGACAGGTTGATCCCGCCGGCCTCGCTAGCCAAGCTGATGACGATGGAAGTGGTCTTCGACGCCATCAAATCAGGGCGCATGACGCTCGACGACACCTTCGTGGTGAGCGAGAACGCCTGGCGCAAAGGCGGCGCTCCTTCGGGGACATCGACCATGTTCGCCAAGCTCAAGTCGACGATCCGGCTGGAAGACCTGATCCAGGGCGTGACAGTGCAGGCGGCCAATGACGGCTGTATCGTCATCGCTGAAGGGATGGCCGGGTCCGAGGCAAACTTCGCGGCGCAGATGACCGAGCGTGCCCGCCAGATCGGCTTGCAGAAATCGACCTTCGTCAATGCCACCGGTCTGCCGGCCGATGGGCAGCAAACGAGCGTTCGCGAACTCGCGCTTCTGGCCCTGCATATCTGGCGCAGCTACCCGGATCTCTACCGCTATTACGGCCAGAAGGATTTTACCTGGAACAAGATTTCCCAGAGGAACCGCAATCCGCTTCTGGCCATGGATATAGGCGCCGACGGCCTCTCGGTCGGCGCCAGCGAGCAATCCGGCTTCGGCATCGTCGGCTCGGTCAGCCACAATGGCACAAGGTTGATCGCGGCGATGAGCGGCCTGGCAAACGACCGCGAGCGTGCTGAGGAAGCGCGAAAGCTGCTCGACTGGGGCGTTCGCTCCTTCGAGAAGACTGAAATATTCGCCAAGGACGAAGTGGTTGGCGAAGCCCAGGTCTTTGGCGGCGCCAAGTCCGGTGTCGCGTTAAGGGCAAAAGGACCGGTGCAGATATTCCTGCCGATCACCAACCGCGACAAGCTCACCGCCAGGATCGTCTATGACGGACCGGTGGCAGCGCCGGTGGAGGAGGGGCAGCCGGTGGGTGCGCTGCGCGTCTGGATCGGCGATACGCTGAGCCAGGAGACGCCGCTGTTTGCCGCCGAGTCGATCGGTGTCGGTTCGCTGCCGCAGCGCGCGCTCGATGCCGCCAAGGAACTGGCCGTCGGCTGGCTGCGTTAGCACCGTCGCGGTGGACCTTTTTTCCCGCCGGGACTATACGGTCCCCGAAGTATGGACAAAGGCTTTGGCGCGCGGATTTTTCATCACTTTTGAAGGCGGCGAAGGAGCAGGCAAGTCGACGCAGATCGAGCGGCTGGCAAAGAAGATGCGCGCCAAGAAATACGACGTGCTGGTGACACGTGAGCCGGGTGGCTCGCCGGGCGCGGAGGCGGTCAGGCATGTCCTGCTTTCAGGCGCAGCCGAGCCGTTCGGCCCCAAGATGGAAGCTCTGCTTTTCGCCGCAGCGCGATCCGACCATGTCGAACAGGTCATCCGGCCGGCGGTCGATCGCGGTTCGGTCGTACTTTGCGATCGTTTCATGGATTCCTCGCGCGTCTACCAGGGCGTCACCGGCGGCCTCGACCCGGCATTCATGGACGCATTGGAGAAGGTCGCCATCAATGGCATGGTGCCGGACATGACACTGATCTTCGACATCGACCCCGCCGAGGGCCTGAGGCGCGCTACCGCCCGGCGGGGCAGCACTGACGGACCGGACCGCTTCGAGAAGGAAACATTGGCCATCCACCAACGTCGGCGCGAGGCGTTTCTCGCGATCGCCGCAGCTGAACCCGAACGCTGCGTCGTCGTCGATGCGTCAGCCGACCTAGATGCGGTGGAGCATGTCGTTACCGCCACGGTCTTCACGGCTCTCGAGAGGATGATGCCGGCGCAAAGAAGGCAGGCGGCGCCGGCATGATTTTCGAACGCATCGCGCCCGAACAGCACGACACGCTGGACGGAGTGCCCGAGCCATCCGAGACGCCGCGTCTTGTCGGTCACCTGCAGGCGGCCAACATGCTCGCCACTGCTTATCGCTCGGGAAAGCTACCGCACGCACTGATCTTTGCCGGACCGGTTGGCATCGGCAAGGCGACGCTGGCCTTTCACCTGGCGCATCATCTGTTGAAGCACCCGGCCTTCGAGCAGGCGCCGGAAAGCCTTGCCGTTCCAGATCCGGCTTCGTCGCTGTTTCGCCAGATCGCCACCGGGGCACATCCTTCGGTGCTGCATCTTACACGCCCCGCGAACGACAAGACCAGGAGCTTCAAGACGGTGGTCACGGTCGACGAAATCCGCAAGGTCAGCCGTTTTCTGTCGCTGACCTCGCACGACGGCAGCTACCGGGTGGTTATCGTCGATCCCGCCGACGACATGAACACCAATGCTGCCAATGCCTTGCTGAAGAATCTTGAAGAGCCACCCGCGCGCACCTTGTTCATCCTCATCGTCCATGCGCCGGGCAGTCTGCTGCCGACGATCCGGTCGCGCTGCCAGATGGTGCGGTTGGCGCCGCTCGATGCCGAGAGCTTGATGACGGTTCTGGAGGGCATCGAGCCGCCGCCACCGGAGGATCCTGCGGCGCGCGCGGCGCTGGCGCAGCGGGCAGGGGGCAGCGCGCGCAATGCGATCCTGTTGACGCAGTATGGCGGGCTTGAAATCGCCGCCACCCTCGACGCTCTGGTGATGTCCAAGAAGATAGATGTCGCAGGCGCCTACCGTCTTGCCGAGGCGGTCGCCGGCCGCGACCAGGCGATCCCGTTCGAGATATTCAATCGCCGCGCGCTTGATCTGCTGTCGGCCGGCGCCAGCCAGGCCGCGCTCGCCGGCGATCTCGCGCGGGCCAAAACGCTATCGGATACTTGGCACGAGGCTTTGAACGCTATATCTGAAACCGAGACCTACAATCTCGACAAAAAGCAGCACGCCCTGACCATGATCGACCGCCTGAATTCTGCAATGCGAATGTGACGGCCGCTGGCGTGGCTTTGAAGCCCCTGAGTATTGATTCCCAATCAATCGCAGGAACTTCGAAAGCCACCACATTGGCGTCGGATGGCAATTGCCGTTTCGATGCGATATCTCACCGCGACATCTTTCATTCAGACATTCATGACGGCTCATCCATGGCACGCGAAAAATACTACGTCACGACGCCGATTTTCTATCCGAACGGCAAGCCGCATATCGGCCATGCCTACAATGTCATCGCCAGCGACACACTGGCCCGCTTTCAGCGGCTCGATGGCAAGGACGTCTTCTTCGTCTCGGGAACCGACGAGCACGGTTTGAAGATGCAGCAGACGGCGGACGCCGAAGGCCTAACGCCGAAAGCGCTTGCCGATCGCAACTCGGCGATCTTCCGCTCGATGCTCGAAGCGACTGGTTGCTCGAACGACGTTTTCATCCGCACCACCGAAGAGCGTCATTACAAGGCCTGCCAGGCGATCTGGACGCGCATGGCTGAGAATGGCGACATCTACCTCGACCGCTACAGCGGCTGGTATTCGGTGCGGCAGGAAGCCTATTTCGACGAGGCCGAAACCAAGGTCGGTGACGACGGCGTGCGCCGCGAACCGCTCGGCTCGCCTGTCGAATGGACCGAGGAAGAGAGCTATTTCTTCCGCCTTTCCGCCTATCAGGACAGACTGCTCGCGCTCTACGAGAACAGCCCCGAATTCGTCGGACCGGCGGAGCGGCGCAATGAAATCATCAGCTTTGTCAAATCCGGCCTGAAGGATCTGTCGATCTCGCGCACCACATTCAAATGGGGCGTGCCGGTGCCCGGCGATGAGAAGCATGTGATGTATGTCTGGGTCGATGCCCTAACCAACTACATCACCGCGGCCGGTTATCCGGATCCGGCCAATGAGAGATGGTCTTTCTGGCCGGCGAACGTCCACGTCATCGGCAAGGACATCATCCGCTTCCACGCGGTCTACTGGCCGGCATTCCTGATGTCGGCCGGCATCGAATTGCCGAAGCGCGTGTTCGCGCATGGTTTTCTGTTCAACCGTGGCGAGAAAATGTCGAAGTCGGTCGGCAATGTCGTCGACCCGTTCGCGATGATCGAGCACTACGGCCTCGACCAGGTGCGCTATTTCTTCATGCGCGAAGTGCCGTTCGGCCAGGACGGCAGCTACAGCCATGAGGCAATCGTCAACCGCACCAATGCCGACCTCGCCAACGATCTCGGCAATCTGGCGCAGCGCTCGCTGTCGATGATCGCCAAGAACTGCGGCGGCGCGGTGCCTAAGCGCGGCGAATCGAGTAATGCCGACAAAGCGATCCTCGATCAGGCAGATACCGCCCTTGTCACGGCGCGCAGGACGATGGCCGACCAGGGCATCCACCTTGCTCTGGCGGCGATCTTTGGCGTGGTGGCCGAAGCCAACCGCTATTTCGCTGGGCAGGAGCCATGGGCGCTGAAGAAGACCGATCCGGCGCGCATGGAAACGGTGCTGTGGACGACCGCTGAGGTGATCCGGCGTGTCGGGTTGCTGTGCCAGCCCTTCATTCCGCAGTCGGCGGCAAAGCTGCTAGACCTTTTGGCGGTGCCGGCCAGCAGCCGTAATTTCGAGCATGTCGCGGAAGGCCATGCGCTGGTATCCGGCACGGCGCTGCCGGCGCCGGAACCGGTATTTCCACGTTATGTCGAGCAAACGGATACAAGCGCCTGATGCTGGTCGACAGTCACTGCCATCTCGACTTTCCGGATTTCGCCGAAGAGCGGGCGGCCATCGTCGCCCGCGCCCTTACGGCCGGCATCGGCCGAATGGTGACGATCTCGACGAGAGTGAAGCGATTTAGCCAAGTGCTTGAGATTGCCGAGACTTTCGATGAGGTCTATTGCTCGGTGGGCACCCATCCGCACAATGCGGCTGAAGAGCTTGATGTGACTGTCGATGACCTGGTGCGGCTGTCCGCTCATCGAAAAGTGGTGGCGATCGGCGAGGCCGGGCTCGATTATTTCTACGATCATGCGCCGCGCGATGCACAGGCACAGGGATTTCGCACACACATCGCCGCGGCGCGCGTGACCGGTCTGCCGCTGGTCATCCATTCGCGCGACGCCGACGATGACATGGCTGATATCCTCGAAGAAGAAACAGGGAAGGGCGCCTTCCCCTTCATCCTGCACTGTTTTTCGTCCGGACGCAGGCTGGCCGAGATCGGTGTGGCGCTCGGCGGCTACGTTTCCTTTTCCGGCATCCTGACCTTCAAGAACTCCGCCGAGTTGCGCGCCGTCGCCGCCGATGTGCCGCGCGACCGTCTGCTGGTCGAAACCGACGCGCCATACCTTGCGCCGATACCGTTTCGCGGCAAGCGCAATGAGCCTGCCTACGTCGCGCATACAGCCAAGATACTGGCCGAGACGATCGGCGTCCGCGAGGCCGAGATCGCTGGTATCACCACGGATAATTTCTTCCGGCTATTCAGGAAAATGCCGCGCCCGAGCGCGCCGGGCGCCTGACGCATGAGCGACCGGTTGCGTCTTACCGTCCTCGGCTGCGGCTCATCGCCGGGCACGCCACGCATCACCGGCGACTGGGGCAATTGCGATCCCGCGAACCCCCGGAACCGGCGCACGCGCACCGCAGCGCTCGTCGAGCGGATCGCGGCGAATGGCGCCCGGACCACGGTCGTCATCGACACCGGCCCGGATTTCCGCGAGCAGATGCTGCTGGCATCGGTCAAGCGCATCGATGCGGTGGTCTATACACATCCGCATGCCGACCATATCCACGGTATAGACGATTTGCGCGGCTTCGTGCTCGAGCAGCGCCACCGGATCGACATCCATGCCGATCAGGCCACCATGCTGCGCCTACGCGAGGCGTTCCGCTACTGTTTCGAAACACCGAAAGGCAGTTCGTATCCGCCGATCGTCGACGCCCATATCATCGACCACCACAGGCCGGTGGTGATCGAAGGCGAGGGCGGCGCCCTCACCCTCGAACCGCTGCTGCAGCTCCATGGCGACATCACCTCGCTGGGTTTCCGCATCGGCGGGCTGGCTTATTGCCCTGACGTCAGCGACTTTCCGGACGCGACGGCCGAGCGTTTGCGCGGGCTGGACATGCTCGTCATCGACGCGCTGCAATACACCGTCCACCCGAGCCATCTGTCGCTTGGCCAGGCGCTTGGCTGGATCGAAAGACTAGCGCCGAAGAACGCGGTGCTGACGCATATGCATGTTCCGCTCGACTACGCCACGGTAATGGCCCAGACGCCGGCCAACGTCGAGCCTGCTTATGACGGCATGACGATCGAAATCCCTTACGAATCAGCGTGAAGGACCAAGTTTTTACGGCTGGGTTCCCGGGTTGGATCTCGCGAGGTGCTATCTTCACGCCACATCCAACCGGCCACGCCAGTTCCATAATCTATCTTATGCGACTAAAGCCTATAGCATCCGTTGGCGGCGAGATCAGACCGGTCACTCTTAGACATTCGCTATAGCGCTGAGGAGGCAACGGGCATGCTAGGGTTGCGAATCATGAAGACACTCCCGCTGCTTGCAAGTCTTGCCCTCACCCTCGCGTGCGCGCTCACGGGCGCGCGAGCGCAGGACCTTGATCGTGCGCTAGGCGAGAACGACCTGGCTTTCGCCAAACGTGTTGTTGGGTTCGCCGACAATGCTGATCCGCACACCACAGCCGTGAGCTGGAACGGCCTCCAGACACTCTTTGTCGATTACCAGACCGCTGAGGACTATCCGGAACGCCCGCTCGTCGCGCTGCAACGGCTAGCTGACAACAGGTATCGTGCAATCCAGGTCACGCTCGGTGAACAAGAGGGCGACACACCGGACATAGCGCTCGGCCTCGCCAACGCCGACCACGACCCGGCAAAGGAACTGATCGTGATACTTTCCTGGGCTCAGATGCACTACGATGTCGAAGGGACGCTCTACGAAGTTCGCATCTTCGATGATCCCAAGCCGGGCCAGAAGGCGCTGACTCAATTGAAAGCGAGCCGGAAGTTCGATGCCACATGCGACTGCCATTGGCGCGATGGCACAACGAAGCACTTCCGCTTCAAGACCATCGCGGCGGTCAAGACTGAACTGAAGCGCCTGGGCTATTAGCCGCCGGCGGGGGCTCGCTTCCCGGATGTTGCCCTCGCCACCTCGCCTATGCTGACCGGCAATCGTCACCAGCGCCAGCACCGGCACAGGCTGGGTCGCTCGTCAGAACTCCATATCACCGAAGTCACCGCCATTGTTGGAGCTGGCATCGCCTGCCTGATCGGCTTCGTCCGGCTGCGGCGTCGGCTGTTCGGCTGCCTTGGCTTCGCTGCCACCAAACATGCCGGCGATCGCGTTGCCGAGCAGCACGCCGCCCGCCACGCCCATCGCGGTCTGCGCGGCGCCGGCAAGGAACCCGCCGCCTGCCCGCTGTGGTGTGTCCTGCGGCCCTTCAGTTGCGACGGAGGCGGTGCGCCCTACCCGCGGAACCGAGCCTGAGCGCCTGCCGCCGCTGCGGCCGAAGAAGCCGCTCAGCGGTCCACCGCCGGCCGGCTGCTGCGCCTGCTCTTCCAGTTCTTCGATGCGCGCCTGAGCTGCGTTCAGGGCCTGCTCCTGCATCACAATCGTCTGGGCCATGTAATATGGCGCCCCAGGCTGCTGGATGATCTGGTCCTGGATGAAGCGCTCTGCTTCGGCATCGCGCGGCGGCGCCTGGCGCTCGACGCTCGCCAACTTCTCGAAGAGCTGTCCGATCGCTTGCTGATCGTTTCTGTCCATGATGTCCAACTCCGGTCTTGGTCCAACGCCGGCTATTCGCGCTCGCCGGTGAAGTTCAACAGCAGTTGGAAGATGTTGATGAAGTTCAGATAGAGCGAGAATGCACCGAAGACAGCGAGCTTCTGCTGTGATTCCGCACCGAAGTTTTCCGCATACTGCTCCTTGATAGTCTGGGTATCCCAGGCGGTGAGGCCGATGAAGACGGCGATGCCGATCACCGAGATCGCGAACTGGAGCGCGGTCGAGCCCAGGAAGATATTGACGATGCTGGCGATCACCACGCCGATCAGGCCCATGATCAGGAACGACGAGAACTGCGTCAGGTCGCGTTTGGTCGTGTAGCCGTAAAGGCTGGTCGCGCCGAACATGGTGGCGGCGATAAAGAAGGTGCGTGCGATGCTGGTGCCGGTAAAGACTAGGAACACGGAAACCAGCGACAGGCCCATGACGGCGCAGAATGCCCAAAACATCGCCTGGGCGCCGGCTGCCGACATCGTCTGCATCCGAAACGAGAACAAGAGCACAAAGGCCAGCGGGGCAAGCATCACCACCCATTTCAGTGGGGTGGAGAAGATCGGCACGTAAAGGGCGGGCGTGGAAGCCACCACGAACGCGATCACGCCCGTGACGACGAGGCCAAGGCCCATGTAGTTATAGACGCGCAGCATGTGCCGGCGCAGGCCTTCGTCGTAGACGGCTCCGGCTCGGGCCCCGATATATCCGAGATTGTTCATGTGGTTCTCCTTCTTGAAGGTCGATCAGTAAAGCGTTTTGGCGAGCGCTTCGGCCGTGCGATCGAGACCGCCGACATCGCTGCGTCCGACGACCGCGTAGGCGACCTCGCCGATCTGGAAATAGGCCGAGGAAACTTCGCCCGAGAGAACGACAGTCGGTTTGACGACATCGAATGTTCCGGGTCGGATGGCGAACAGCGAGACCAGCCCCATCTCTTTTGTCTCGACGGCCATCTCGACGCTCGGGCCGAATTGCGATGGATAGATCTGCACGTCACGGACCGTCCAGTCCGCTGGCAGCGATGGCATCACGATCGCAGTCGCGGCGCGGATTTCGTCGGCGTTGTAGCCGGGTGCTTCGGGTTGCGACGACATCGCCTCGCGCACGAGCGTCGTGCGGTGCGCCCGGACCGCGTCCTCCACATAGGCCGGCGGATGGGTCGAAGCGACGACTTCCGTCACCGATATCGGTCCGATGAGCCCGTTCGCAAGCCAGCCGGCAGCGACGAAGACGGCGACTGCCGCCGCTCTCTGCAAAGCACCAAGGACGCGGCCGCGCGCCAATCCCCGTTCCAGCCGCCGTGCGGCATCGGCCGTCGCGGGCCGCGCCATGCCTTTCGATCCGGCAAGCGCCACGCGCAATTCGTCACGCATCCGTAAGTCGGACATCACCCGCGCGGCCGCTTCCGGGCGGGCCGAAAGGAACGCCTCGACCTCGATGCGACGAGCCACGTCCAGCTGATCGTCGACATAGGCGTCGAGATCGGTGTCGGTCACGGGATCGCGCAGTTGGTTCATCATCGACCTCCGACGATCTTCAGATGGCCTTTCGCGCGTGCCGGCACCGCGTCCTCCATCTCGCGCAGGGCCGCACGCGCCCTGCCGATGCGCGAGATCAGCGTCCCCAGCGGCACGCCGCTGACCTCGGCAGCCTCGCTGTAGCTAAGTCCCTCGATGGCGACGAGATGCAGCGCGCAACGTTGCTCTTCCGGCAATCTGAAAAAAGCGTCGCGCACCTGCGCCAGACGGACCGAATGTTCCTGCGGAGCCCGGACATTCGCCTCGGCGAGATAGCCGGCCTGTTCGATGCGCATTGCTTCCGATTTGCGGGATCGCAATCCGTCGATGAACGCGTTGTGGACGATCGACAGCAGCCATACGCGAAGGTTTCCGCCGGAGCGGAAGCTGCCGCGTCGCTCATAGGCACGCACCAGCGCATCATGCACCAGATCCTCTGCATCGGCGCTGTCGCGTGTCAGCGAGCGTGCATAGCGGCGCAGCGAACCGAGCTGTCCCAGAATATCGAAGCGTGGCATCGGCCGTTTCATGTCCTGTTTACGGAGCAGGTCGTGATTTTAATCCCGCTTTCCCCGAATTTATCTTGGGCGGCTCGCCGCGCTCTCTCCTGGGAGATATCGCGCCTGCCCTCGCGCGGCAGATAGTATTGGCCGCCCTCGAGGCAAACCCGACGCCGAGTTGGCGCATATGAAACTGCTGGCAAAGCACGGCTGGTTTGCGTATCACTCCGCCGCCAACGGAACCTTATCGATGTTCGAAAATCTCCAGCCCGCGCCTGCCGACAAGATCCTTGCCTTGATCGGCCTCTATCGCGCTGATCCGCGTCCCGACAAGGTCGATCTTGGGGTGGGCGTCTACAAGGATCGCGAGGGCAAGACGCCGGTGATGCGCGCGGTGCGCGAAGCCGAAAAGCGGCTGCTGCAAGGCCAGGATACCAAGACCTATCTCGGCCTTGCCGGCGATACCGCCTTCAACGCGGCGATGGCCAGGTTGGTGTTCGGCCCAACCGCCGACATGACGCGCATTCGTGCGGCGCAAGCCCCCGGCGGCTCCGGCGCGCTGCGGCTGGTGGCAGAGCTGCTGAAAAGGACCCGCCCCGACGCGACGGTCTGGCTGTCGGATCCGACCTGGCCGAACCACATGCCGGTGTTGCGCGCCGCTGGCCTGCAGATACGCGAATATCCCTATTTCGACGCTGCTTCTGGTGCGGTTCGCTTCGACGACATGCTGAATGCATTGAGAGCCGCGAATCCTGGCGACGTCGTATTGTTGCATGGCTGTTGCCATAACCCGACAGGCGCCAATCTAGACATCTCGCAATGGGCTGCCATTGCAGATCTTGTCGTTGAGCGCGGCCTGCTGCCCTTTGTCGACATCGCCTATCAGGGCTTTGGCGAGGGGCTTGATGCGGATGCCGCCGGCTTGCGCATGCTAGCGGCAAAAGTTCCGGAAATGGTGGTTGCCTCGAGCTGCTCGAAGAACTTTGCCGTCTATCGCGACCGCGTCGGTGCAGCGCTGATCATGGCGAAAGACGGCGCGCAGGCGGATTTGGCGATGGGCCAGATGCTGTCGGCGGCGCGCGCCATGTATTCGATGCCGCCGGACCACGGCGCGGCGGCGGTGCGCATCGTGCTTGAAGACCCCGCATTGCGTTCCGACTGGGAGGCAGAGCTTGAAGAGATGCGGCTGCGCATGCTGCGGCTGCGCGTCCAGTTCGCCGAGGCGCTGCGGCGGCAGTCCAACTCCGACCGTTTCGATTTCGTCGCCAGCCATCGCGGCATGTTTTCCCGGCTTGGCCTGTCGGAAGCGCAAGTCGAGCGGCTGCGCGCCGAGCATGGCATCTACATGGTCGGCGACAGCCGCATCAACGTTGCGGGCCTGCCCGAGGACAGCATGGATGCGCTCGCCAAGGCGATCGTCTCCGTGCTCGACTGACACTTTTGCTAACTAGGATCTTTTTTCGGAAACCGGCTTCCACTTTCGTATCATGGTCTGGCCGCCCATCTGTGGACAAGGCGCCCTCACCGGCTGAAGCCGTTGGCCGCACAGCCGTGTACAGGATAGCGTTCGCCTGATGAAACCCTCGAAAGACATTTCCCGGCTGATCGAGATCATGGCCGCGCTACGAGCACCGGAAACCGGCTGCCCGTGGGATATCGAGCAGGATTTTTCGACAATCGCGCCATACACGATCGAGGAAGCCTACGAAGTGGCGGACGCCATCGCGCGCGGCGACCTGGACGATCTGCGCGATGAACTCGGCGATCTCCTGCTGCAAGTGGTCTACCACGCGCAAATGGCCGAGGAGGCCGGCGAATTTTCATTCGGTGACGTGGTCAAGGCCATCACCACAAAAATGATCCGCCGCCACCCGCATGTTTTCGGCGACGAAAAGGCGCGCAGCGCCGGCATGGCCAAGGGCATGTGGGAAAAGATCAAGGCAGAGGAAAAGGCGGAGAAGCGCAGTGCGCGCCTCGCCCGTGGGCTCGACCCGGAAGACCATGGCAAGGGCTTTCTCGACAGCGTGCCGGTCGCCCTACCCGCGCTGACCCGGGCGCTCAAACTGCAGGAAAAGGCCGCCCGCGTCGGCTTCGACTGGAGCGAGGCGGCACCGATCCTGGAAAAGATTGAGGAGGAGATCGGCGAGTTGCGCGAAGCGCTGGCCAACGGCGACAGCGCGCCGATCAAGGACGAGTTCGGCGACATGCTGTTTGCGGTCGTCAATCTCGGCCGGCACCTCAAAATTGATTCCGAAGCGGCACTCAGCGGCACCAACGAAAAATTCCGGTCGCGCTTCCACTATGTCGAGCAGGCGCTGCAAGCGTCGGGAAACAGCCTCGAAGAGGCGACGCTGGACGAGATGGAAGCGCTCTGGCAGCAGGCAAAAAGCGCGAAGTAAACGCCCCTACCCGTTGTTTTGACGACGCAATCGGCTTTCAATCTCTTGCCGAGCGCTGTGCGTGGCCTTGAGCGCGATGGTCACGCTGCCATCCTCATTGTCATCACGCGAGACGATGTCGCCGTTGCGGTAAAGCCAGTCGACGACGCCGAGTTGGTCGGGCTTGAGCGTGACAGTGAACGTCTCCAGTTCGCCCGACATCATCGTCTCGATGATCGCCTTCAGCGCATCGATGCCCTCGCCGGTTACCGCCGATATGGCGATCGGCGGTGCCTTCTTGCCGTCAGCACCATCGGCAAGCAGCCGCGCCCGGTTGCCTTCGTCGAGCCGGTCGATCTTGTTCCACACTTCGATGACGCGCTTGCTGTCGCGGGCATCGACGCCGAGATCGGCAAGGATGCGCTCGACATCTTCGGCCTGCGCGGCCGTATCGGGATCGGAGATGTCGCGCAGGTGAATGACGAGGTCTGCCTCGACCACTTCCTCCAGCGTCGCCCTGAAGGCCGCGACCAGATGCGTTGGCAGGTCGGAAATGAAGCCGACCGTGTCGGAAAGGATGATCGGCGTTCCGTGCAGCAGGCGCACGCGGCGCAGCGTCGGGTCGAGCGTGGCAAACAGCATGTCTTCCGCCAGCACCCCTGCTCCGGTCAGCCGGTTGAACAGCGTCGACTTGCCGGCGTTGGTGTAGCCGACGATCGCCACCACCGGAAACGGCACCTTCTTGCGCTTGGCGCGGTGCAGGTCGCGGGTGCGGCGCACGGTTTCGAGCTCGTGCTTCAGCTTGGTGATCTTGTCCTGCAGCACACGCCGATCCGACTCGATCTGGGTCTCGCCAGGGCCGCCGAGAAAACCGGCGCCGCCGCGCTGGCGCTCGAGGTGGGTCCAGCTCCGCACAAGGCGGCCCTTCTGGTAGTTGAGATGGGCAAGGTCGACCTGCAGCGTGCCTTCCTTGGTGCGGGCGCGCTCGCCGAAAATCTCCAGGATCAGCCCGGTGCGGTCGAGCACCTTGGCGTTCAACTCTTTTTCGAGGTTGCGCTGCTGTACCGGGGTCAGCGGATGATCGACAATGACCACTTCCGCGTGGCCCTCTTTGACGATCTCGGCGAACTCCGCGACCTTGCCGCTGCCGAGCAAGGTCGCCGGACGTGGATCGTTGACGGTCACCACCGCCGTGTGGACCAGGTCAAGGTCGATGGCGCTGGCGAGGCCGACCGCCTCGTCGCGACGGGCCTCGGCAGAACGGGTCAGGCGCGGGCGATTGGTATCGTCGTCGCCACGCGGCTGCCGGGTAAGCACCGGCACGATGACCACCGCCCGGGTCGGACCGTTGGCCTCTGTCCCGGTCTGGTGTGCTGGTTTTCCGCGAACGCTGCGGTCCGCGTCTTTCTCGCGTGCCAATCAGGCGCCCTGGCTTTCCTCACCATCGAACATCTGAACCGGCTGGCTCGGCATGATCGTGGAAATAGCGTGCTTGTAGACAAGCTGGGAATGGCCGTCGCGACGCAGCAGAACGCAGAAATTGTCGAACGAAGTGACCACGCCGGTCAGCTTCACGCCGTTGATGAGAAAGATGGTGAGTGGGTTTTTGCTCTTGCGAACTGAATTCAGGAACAGGTCCTGAAGATTTTGCGATCGTTCCGCCATTGTTCTTGTCTTTCGCCGATCCCCTTCGGTTTGCAGGCCAATGCGCCAAATTAGCCGGCACATGTCAAGCACGCAAACACCATCTTGCCGTCAGTAACGACAAGCAGAACGAGATATATTGATGTTCATTCCATCTGTGCGGTTATCAGGCTGGACTTTTTTCCGCAACGTCAAAAAAGGCCTGCCGTAATGAAACTGTTATCGAGCCCGGGTGGCCGTTGGCGACGGGAGCGCCATCGATCGCCACCACCGGCATGGCGATCGTGGTGGCGGAGCTGATGAAAACCTCACGCGCGGCCTTGGCTTCGGCAACCGAAAAGCCGCGCTCTTCGATCTTCAGGCCGAGCTTGGCGGCGACATCGAACAGCGTCGTGCGGGTGATGCCACGCAGGATGCCGTGCTCGGCGGGGCGCGTCACCAGCACGCCGTCCCTGGTGATGATCCAGGCATTCGACGATCCACCTTCCTTGACGGTGCCGTCGACATCGACGAACCAGGCCTCCTGAGCGCCGGCTTCCTTGGCTTTCTGCTTGGCCAGCACGTTCGGCAACAGGCCGACCGACTTGATATCGACCCTATCCCAGCGGTTCTCCGGCACCGTGATAACCCGGATCCCGCTCTCGGCCCGCCTCACGGCAGCTGCAGGATCGGCTTTTTTGGCGGTCACCACCAGCGACGGCTTCGTGCCCGCCGGCGGGAAGAAAAACTCGCGGCTGGCGACACCGCGTGTCACCTGGACATAGACCAGGCCGTCGACGACATGGTTGCGGCGCACCACCTCGCGCATGACGAGCGGCAGCACGCCGCGCGTGATCGGCCAATCGATCGAGAGTTCGGTAAGTGAGCGGTTCAATCGGGCGAGATGGCGCGGCATGTCGACGATGAAGCCTCGTGCCACCTCGCAGACCTCGTAGACGCCGTCGGCGAATTGATAGCCACGGTCCTCGATGTGCACGGAAGCTTCGGCGTGAGCGACGTAGCGCCCGTTCACATAGGCAATGCGCGACATGGCTAATCCCTGGAAGAAGTCCCAGCTTTCTTATGCGATTCCAAGACGGCCGTAACGGATAATTGCGTGGGCCACGACTGGTGTGGCTATCAGACGCCCAGCGACTTCAGCTTGCGGTGCAATGCAGAGCGTTCCATGCCGATAAACTCTGCTGTCTTCGAGATGTTGCCGCCAAAACGGTTGATCTGGGCGATCAGATAGTCCTTCTCGAATTGTTCGCGCGCTTCCCGCAGCGGCAGCGCCATTATGTGCTGATCGGATTTGTTTGGAGTGCGCGGCATGACGTCGCCGATCTCGGCAGGCAGGAGATCGGCGGTGATCGGCGCATCGACATCGTCGCCGCGCGCCAGGATCATCAGCCGCTCGACATTGTTTCGCAACTGCCGAACGTTGCCCGGCCAGTTGTGCGCCTGCAATACCGCCAGCGCGTCGTCGCCGATGCGGCGCGGCTTGATGCCGGCCTGGCGAGCGATCTGCTTCATGAAATTGTCGACCAGATAAGGAATGTCCTCGCGACGCTCGGCCAGTCCCGGCACCATGACCGGAACCACGGCCAGGCGATGATAAAGGTCTTCGCGGAAACGGCCGTCGGCGATCATGGCTTCCAGGTTCTGCGAGGTCGACGAGATGATGCGCACGTCGACCTTGACCCGCTTGGTGCCCCCTACCCGCTCGAACTGCTGTTCGACCAGCACGCGCAGGATCTTGTTCTGCGTCTCGCGCGGCATGTCGGCCACTTCATCTATGTAGAGAATGCCGCGATGGGCCTCCTCCAGCGCACCGACCTTGCGTTCGACGCCATTCGATTCGGTGCCGAACAGCTCGATCTCCATACGCTCCGGGGTGATGTTGGCGGCGCTCAGCGTCACAAACGGTGCACTCTTGCGCGCCGAGAGCGCGTGGATGGCGCGCGCGGCCAGTTCCTTGCCCGAGCCGGAGGGGCCAATGATCATGACGCGGCTGTTGGTCGGCGCGACGCGCTCGATGGTCTGGCGCAATTGGCTCATTGCCGACGACATGCCGATGAGGTCGAAAGTCTCGCCGCTGCGCAGCTTGAGATCCGAAACCTCGCGTCTCAATTTGGAGGTTTCGAGCGCCCGTTCGGCAATGAGGATCAGCCTGTCGGCCTTGAATGGCTTTTCGATGAAATCATAGGCGCCGCGGCGGATGGCCGAAACTGCCGTTTCGATATTGCCGTGGCCCGAGATCATCACCACCGGCAGGTTCGGGTGCATCGTCTTGATCTCGTCCAGCAAGGCCAGGCCATCGAGCCGCGAGCCCTGCAGCCAGATGTCGAGGAAGATCAGCCTGGGTGCCCGGTCGGCGACCGCCGCCAGCGCGCTGTCGGCATCAAACGCCGTGCGTGTTTCGTGACCTTCGTCGCTCAGGATACCGGCGACGAGTTCGCGGATGTCTTCCTCGTCATCGACGATGAGAATATCAGACGCCATTACCGACCTTTTCAGTTTCTTTTTCGTGTTCCGTCTTGCCCTCGCCGCGTATCGGAACGGTGGCGGCAACCGGCAGGATGATGCTGATCATTGCGCCCCGCCCATCGTGGAAGTCCGCTGGTGCATCGTGCAATTCGAGTCGCCCGCCATGGTCCTCCACGATCTTCTTGACGATAGCGAGGCCAAGCCCGGTGCCTTTCTCGCGTGTCGTCATGTAAGGCTCGAGCAAGCGCTGCCGGTTTTCGCGGGGCAAGCCCCTGCCGTTGTCGATGACGTCGATTCGAATCGCGCCATTCTGACGCCCGGCTTGAATCCGGATTATGCCGTGCGGACGATCCTCTGCATCAAGTCCGTCGATTGCTTCGGCAGCATTCTTGATGACGTTGCCGAACGCCTGCGCCATCAGGCGGCTGTCGAACGTGCCTTTGAGCGGGTCGTTGCCGAAGACGCGCTCGAAGGTGATGTCGGCGCGGCTCACTTCGACCAAGAACGAGGCCTCGCGCAACGAATCGCGCAGATCGATTGCCTTCATTTCCGGTTTCGGCATGCGGGCGAACGCCGAGAACTCGTCGACCATGCGGCCGATGTCCTCCACTTGCCGGATGATGGTGTCGGTGCATTGATCGAAAACCTCACGGTCCTCGGTGATGACCTTGCCGTAGCGGCGCTTGATGCGCTCGGCCGAAAGCTGGATCGGCGTCAGCGGGTTCTTGATCTCGTGGGCAATGCGCCGCGCCACGTCGGCCCATGCGGAGGAACGCTGTGCCTGGACCAGATCGGTAATGTCGTCGACTGTCACGACATAGGATTTATCCTCCGAACCGTCGTCGCCGGCTTCGATCGTGATCTGCACGTTGAAGGTTCGTTCAGTGCCGGCACGATAGAAGGTGACCTGTTCGCGATAGACCGGCCTGCCCGACTTGCGGCCGATCTCGAAGACGCGGCCGACATGCGGCAGCACGGCGGAAAGGTTCTGCCCAAGCGCTGCCGTGGCGGATATGGCCAGCATCGTTTCGGCCGAACGGTTGACGATGGTGACGATGCCATATGGATCGACGCCGATGACCCCGGCGGTGACGCCGGCAAGCACCGCCTCCGAAAAGCGCCGCCGTTCATCGATCAGATCCTTGGCCGACAGGATCTCGTTGCGCTGCGATTTCAATTCCATCAGCATCTTGTTGAATGTGTCGCCGAGCGAGGCCACGTCGCCATCGGAGGGGCGGACAGGCACGGCCACGTCGAGATTGCCGGTGGCGACCTCATCGGCCGCGCCGATGAGTTGACGAATCGGCCGCACCAAGCGGTCGGCCACCGCAATGCCAGTCCAGATGGCGGACAGGATGATGATCAGCGTCAGCGACAGATAGGGAAGCGCGAAAGCCACTTGCGAGGTGCGGCGGTTGTCTTCGAGACCTCGATATTCGGCGGTGTTGGATTTGACGATCTGCCGTGCCTTGATCACCTCGGGATCGACGAGGCGGATGGTGTAGAGATAGAGGCCGTCGATCTCGCGCAGCTTGACGATGGCACCCATGATGTTGCGGGTGCGCGGTTCTATCAGCACCGGCTTGCCGTCGGCAGCGCTTGCCACGGCGCCCTCAGGCGGCTCCGGCATGGCAAAGTCCGCGTCGGTCTTGGCGCTCATGACGAAGGAACCATCGGGCTTGATGAGTGCTGCGTGCGCCAGCGAGCGTCCCACCGCCTCCTTGTTCATGAGGTCGAGGAAACCGGTACGATCGAGGCCGTAGAGCGTGCGCGAAGCGTCGAGGTCGTAAGCCATCGACAACGTCGTGCCCTGAAGATTTCGTGCGTTTTCCTGCACATAGGCGTCGGCGATCGACAACGACGAATTGACGATCGTCTTGGTGCGGATCTCGAACCAGCGGTCGAGGCCGATGTCGAGCGTGATCGACGCGATGATCGCCACCATGATCGCGGGAATGGCGGCGACCAGTGCAAACATCGCAACGATGCGCACATGCAGGCGCGACGCAGCCTTGCCGTGCCGGCGTGCCATCAGAATGCGATGCACCTCGCGGCCGACCAGCAAGATCAGAAACAGGACGAACGCCGCATTAAGCGCAATCAGCGCCAGCGTCGTCCTCGCGTCGGGCGTGATCGGCGTCGCGCCAACCAGAATGGCGAAGGAGATCGCCGCCGTCACCAGCGCACCGGCAACGGCGATCACACCGGGCAGCGCAAGCAGCCGGCGACCGTCTCGCGCGCCGGTATTGCTGAAAAGCGGTTTACTCAGTGTCGGTGCGTGCAGGGCCATGTCGCCGTCTAGAGCCAGTGATTGCGTCGGATGTATGCAACGCATTGTGGCGATTATGCAACAAGTGTGGCCGAGACGGAAATCTTTCGGTGATCGATCCCCTGGAAAGCGCTCGTAAGGGGTTCGTCTAGATCTGCCTGGAGGACTTGTAGACGTTGACGCCGAGTTCGCGAATCTTCTTGCGCAGCGTGTTGCGGTTGAGCCCCAGCAGTTCGGCAGCCTTGATCTGGTTACCGCGCGTTGCGGTCATCGAGGCGAGGACCAGCGGATATTCGACCTCGGAGAGGATTCGCTGATAGAGCCCGGCCGGCGGCAAGTCGCCGGCAAACGAGGCAAAATAGCGCTGCAGGAAATGCTCCACCGCCTGGCCGATGGAAAGGTCATCGGGAATGAGGTTGCCGCCACCTGGAACGACAGGTCTTTCGCCGGTCTTCAACTCCGCCTCGATGATCTCGGCGGAAATCTCGTCCTGCGAATACAGTGCAGCCAGCCTGCGGATGAGGTTTTCGAGTTCGCGCACGTTACCGGGCCACGGATAGCGCTTCATCAGCTCGATGCCGCCGGTGGAAATGCGCTTGGTCTGCAGGCCTTCACTGGCGCCGAGCTTGAAGAAGTGCCGGACGAGGTCCGGAATGTCCTCCGATCGCTCGCGCAGCGCCGGCAGCCTGAGCGGCACAACGTTCAAGCGGTAGAACAGATCCTCGCGGAAAAGCCCCTGATTGATCAGCGTGCGCAGGTCCTTGTTGGTGGCAGCGACGATGCGCACGTCGGTCTTGATCGGTGTGCGGCCGCCGACCGTGGTGTATTCGCCCTGCTGCAACACACGCAGCAGCCGCGTCTGCGCTTCCATCGGCATGTCGCCGATCTCGTCGAGGAAGAGCGTGCCGCCTTCGGCCTGCTCGAAACGGCCGGTGGAGCGGTTCTGCGCGCCGGTAAAGGCGCCCTTCTCGTGCCCGAACAACTCCGATTCGATCAAGTCGCGCGGGATCGCTGCCATGTTGATGGCGACGAAGGGACCGCCTCGGCGGCGGCCATATTCATGCAGCGCGCGCGCCACCAGTTCCTTACCGGTACCCGACTCTCCGCTGATCATGACCGTCAGGTCGGTCTGCATCATGCGCGCCAGCATGCGGTAGATGTCTTGCATGGCCGCCGAGCGGCCGACCAGCGGCATCGTTTCCGGCGGCTCGTCGGCCCGCGTATCGATCTTCGGCCGCCGCGGCTCGGAAAGTGCGCGGTTGACGATGTTGAGCAGCTCGGTCAGGTCGAACGGTTTCGGCAGATACTCATAGGCCCCGGTTTCGGAGGCACGAATTGCTGTCATGAACGTGTTCTGGGCACTCATGACGATGACCGGCAGTTCCGGTCGCGCCTTCTTGATGCGCGGCAGCATATCGAAGGCGTTCTCGTCAGGCATGACAACGTCGGTGATAACCAGATCGCCCTCGCCCGCCGCAACCCAGCGCCACAGCGTCGAAGCGTTGGAGGTGACACGCACGTCGTGGCCGACGCGCGAAAGCGCTTGGTTGAGGACAGTGCGGATGGCCGCATCGTCGTCGGCGACGAGAATATTGCCGCGAACGGTCATTTGCGGTCTCCTTCACCGTCGTCGTCGGTGCCAAACTGGGTTTCTTTCCACGCCGGCATCAGGATGCGGAAGGTGGTCCCGCGCGGCGTCGATTCGCATTCAATGATGCCACCATGCTCGCCGACGATCTTTGCCACCAGCGCCAGACCGAGACCGGAGCCGTTCGGCTTGGTGGTGATGAAGGGATCGAACAGGATCGGCAGGATATCCTCGGAGACACCCGAACCGTTGTCGCGTACGCAGAATTCCAATGGCAGCGACACGCGATCCTGAGTCCCGGGTACAGAAACGCGAATGCCCGGGCGGAAGGCGGTCGATAGCATGATCTCGCCCTGTGGATCGCTGCCGATCGCCTCGGCGGCATTTTTTACCAGATTGAGGAAGACCTGGATGAGCTGGTCGCGATTGGCAAAAACCGGAGGCAATGATGGATCATAATCCTCCAATATCTTGATCCGCTTGGCAAAACCGTTCTTGGCGATTGCTTTGACATGGTCGAGCACGACATGGATGTTGACAGGGTAGCGGTCGATCGGCCGCTCGTCGGAAAACACCTCCATGCGGTCGACCAGCGAGACAATGCGGTCGGTCTCGTCGGTGATCAGCCTGGTCAGTGCGCGATCCTCGTCGGACGCCGACAGCTCAAGCAGCTGCGCGGCACCACGAATGCCGGACAGCGGGTTCTTGATCTCATGGGCAAGCATCGCGGCGAGGCCGGTGACCGAGCGCGCCGCGCCGCGATGTGTCATCTGCCGGTCGATCTTGTCGGCCATTGAGCGTTCCTGGAACATCACCACGACGGAGCCTGGAAATTCCGTTACCGGCGCGACGTAGAGGTCGACTACCTTCTCGATGCCGAGACGCGGCGACGACACGTCCACCCGGTATTCGTTGACTGGCGCCCGGCGCTCGCGCACCTGGTCGACAAGCGTCAGCAGCGGACTGCCGAAAGGAATGAGCTTGTGCAGCGTGTTGCGGGCGAGCATCGTGGCACTCGAACGGAAAAAATCCTCGGCATCGGCATTGGCGAAGGTGATGAAGCCTTGCGGATCGACCATGATCACCGGCCGACGAATGGTGTTGAGCACAATATGCGCGGCGTCCGCCATATCCGTGCTCTGTGTGACGGTGGCGTTCATGCCGCCCTCCGCAGGTTCGCCGCTTCGGGAGCGCTTGAGAACATGTCGCGCAGCAAGGCAATGACATGCCCAGGCTCGAAAGATGTGAGTATGGCCTTGCGCCGGTCGTCGCTTGTGGCGGCGTGGCGGTCGAGATACCAGCCGAGATGCTTGCGCGCCTGGCGCAATCCGCTTTCCACGCCATAGAGCGTCAGCATGTCTTCGTAATGGGCAATGACGTAGTCGCTCAGCGCTTGCGGGCTGTCCGGCATGCCGGATACCGGCTCTGCCCGCGCGGCCGCTACAATGCTGCCGGCAGTCCACGGCGCGCCATAGTGCGCACGGCCGATCATCACCGCGTCGGCGCCGGACTGGTCGAGGATCGACGCAGCCTCTGCCGGCGAGCCGACATCGCCATTGGCAACGACCGGGATCGAGACGGCCTGCTTGACGCGTGCGATGGCGCGCCAGTCGGCTTTGCCCTGATAGAACTGGCAACGTGTGCGGCCGTGCACCGTAACCATCTTCACCCCGGCCTGCTCGGCGCGTCGGGCCAGCATCGGGGCGTTGAGCGCACCTTCGTCCCAGCCGAGCCGCATTTTGACCGTGACCGGCACCTCGACCGCCCCGACTACCGCTTCGATCAGCGACAGCGCGTGGTCGAGGTCTCGCATCAGTGCCGAACCGGCATAGCCGCCCGTCACCTTCTTGGCCGGACAGCCCATGTTGATGTCGATGATGTCAGCACCCTCGCCGGCCGCGATTCGCGCGCCCTCGGCCATGTGCACCGCCTCGCGGCCGGCAAGCTGGACCATGTGGACAGGCAGCCCGGAATGACGGATCCGCAGGCCCGAGCCAGCCCTGCCCTTTGCAAGCTCACCGCTCGCCACCATTTCCGATACAGCCAGCCCGGCGCCATGGGCATGGGCGCGCTGCCGGAACGGCTCGTCGGTGATGCCCGACATCGGCGCGAGAAACACGCGATTGCGGATTCTCACGCCACCCACATCCAGCGGCGAAGCCAATTTGGTCACATCAGGCATGCACAAAAACCAAGCACCTTCGATTGCTGCACATTCTCTAGCCAGAACGACGGCAATGTGCAACGCGCAATGTCGTGACATTAAGGCGCATTTGGGAAAAAAAGGATCGCCGGACCGCATCAATCCTGGGTCTTCTGAAAGCGATACCACTTTTCTGGATCATGCGCTAAGCGTCTCGCCATGAGAGATGTGAGCGAAAAGCATGCTGCCGACGACAAAGTCGCCGTGGTCATCGTTGCTGCCGGCCGCGGCGCGCGCGCCGGACAGGCCAATGGGCCGAAGCAATATCAGCAGATTGGCGGCGGCGCCGTTATTGCACGCACACTCGACGCCTTTCTGACGCATCCGAAGATTGGACCTGTCGTGGTTGCTATCCATGCCGATGACGGCGCGCTTTTCCGTCGCGCCGCCGGCGCAAATGCCGACCGTGTCGTTGCTGTGACCGGTGGTACGTCACGGCAGGAGTCCGTTCGCCTTGGACTGCTGGCGTTGAGAAGCCATGCGCCGGGCCGGGTCCTGATCCATGATGCGGCTCGGCCGTTTGTCGACGCGGAACTGATAGACCGCACGATCGCCGCCATTGGCGAGCGCCAGGGAGCACTGCCTGCCTTGCCCGTTGCCGATACGCTGAAGCGCGAAACGGCCGAAGGCATGATCGGCGAAACCGTGTCCAGGGCCGGGCTTCATGCCGCACAGACACCGCAAGGCTTTCCGTTCTGGCCGATCCTGGCTGCGCACGAAAAGGCTCATCATCTGGGCAAGGCGGATTTCACCGACGATGCGGCAATCGCCGAATGGGCGCACATTCCGGTGAAGATCGTTCCCGGCTCACCGGACAATGTCAAACTGACCTGGGCACGGGATATTGCAATGGCGGATCAGCGGCTTTCCAGCGCCCCACGTTTTCCGGACATCCGAACCGGCAACGGCTACGACGTCCACGCCTTCGAGCCCGGCGACCATGTCACCCTGTGCGGCGTCGCTATCCCGCATGACAAGAAATTGTCCGGCCATTCGGATGCCGATGTCGGTCTGCACGCCTTGACCGACGCCCTGCTCGCCACCTGCGGCGCCGGTGACATCGGCACGCATTTCCCGCCCGCCGACCCGCAATGGAAAGGGGCCGCTTCACGCATCTTCGTCGAACACGCGGCCAAGCTGGTGCGAGAGCGCGGCGGCCGCATCGCCAACGCCGATATCACGCTGATCTGCGAGGCGCCGCGCGTCGGCCCTCATCGAGAGGCCATGACCGAAGCGCTTTCGGCAATGCTGCGAATTTCGCGCGACCGCATCTCTATCAAGGCGACAACCAATGAGAAGCTCGGCTTCGTCGGCCGTGAGGAAGGCATAGCGGCCATCGCGACCGCCAGCGTTGTATTTCCGGGGGATGTCCCTGAATGAGCAATAGCGATCTCGCAGATGCCCTGCTTCAAGCCTGCCAGCAGCGCGGCATCATGCTGGTGACGGCCGAGAGCTGCACCGGCGGCATGATCATCGCCGCGCTGACCGACATTGCCGGCTCTTCCGCGGTGGTCGATCGCGGCTTTGTCACCTATTCCAACAAGGCCAAGACCGAGATGCTCGGCGTCTCGACCGCTACGCTCGAGGCGCACGGCGCGGTCTCGCGAGAGATTGCCGTGGAGATGGCGGCCGGGGCCTTGGCCCATTCGCCGGCCGGGCTCGCCCTGGCGGTGACCGGCATCGCCGGACCGGGCGGCGGCTCGGCGGAAAAACCTGTCGGCCTGGTCTGGTTCGGCGTTGCCGTGGCTGGCCGGCCGGTAGTCAGCGAATGCCAGCTGTTCGCCGACAAGGGCCGGGATTTCATCCGCAGGGAGACGGTCCGGCATGCGCTTGAGCTGGGTCTGCGCGCGCTCGCTGCGGATCAGGCTGCCGATGGCGCGCCGTAGATGATTTCGGCCCGTTTCTCGAACGCCTCGGAGAACATGCGGAAGGCGCGGTCGAACATGGTTCCCATGACCGCACCCAAAATGCGGCTCTTGAACTCATAGTCGATAAAGAAGCAGACGTTGCAACCGCGGCCGTCCCCCGGGTCGAAGCGCCAGACATTGCTCAGATATTTGAACGGGCCGTCGATGTATTTGACGTCGATGGCGTTCTCGTCAGGCTTCAGCAGCACCTGCGTGGTGAAAGTCTCGCGGATCGCCTTGTAGCCAATGCTCATGTCGGCGATGAGCAGCGTGCGTCCGTTGCGTTCCTTGCGCGAGCGGACCGTCAGTGCCTCGCAAAGCGGCAGGAATTGCGGATAGGATTCGACATCGGCGACCAGAGCGAACATCTGTTCAGGCGTATGCGCGACGCGGCGATGGGCTTCGAATTGTGGCATGAAACCAGTTTGTTAGGCGGACTTCCTGAGAAACGCTTCGCGCGCCGCGCGTAGTCTGGCGAAATCGTCGCCGGCATGGTGCGACGAGCGCGTCAGCGGGCTCGACGCCACCAGCAGGAAGCCTTTGGTCTTGCCGATCGTCTCGAAGGACTTGAATTCCTCCGGCGTGACGAAGCGTATCACCGGATGGTGCTTCTTCGACGGCTGCAGGTACTGGCCGATGGTCATGAAGTCGACATTGGCCGAACGCAAATCGTCCATCAGCTGCAGGATCTCGTTCCGCTCCTCGCCGAGGCCAACCATGATGCCGGATTTGGTGAAGATCGACGGATCGAGCTCTTTGACCCGCTGCAACAGCCTGATCGAATGGAAATAGCGGGCGCCCGGCCGGACCGTCAGATAGTTCGACGGCACGGTCTCCAGATTGTGGTTGAAAACGTCGGGCTTGGCAGCCACCACAATCTCCAGCGCGCCTTCCTTGCGCAGGAAGTCGGGCGTCAGGATTTCGATCGTCGTCAGAGGCGTTGCCGCCCTGATCGCACGGATGACCTCGGCAAAGTGCTGAGCTCCGCCATCGGCGAGATCGTCACGGTCGACTGAGGTGATGACGACATGGCTTAGGCCCATTTGCTTGACGGCGTGTGCGACGCGCGCCGGCTCATCGGGATCGAGTGCGGTCGGGATGCCGGTGGCGACATTGCAGAAGGCGCAGGCCCGTGTGCAGATCTCACCCATAATCATGAAGGTGGCGTGCTTCTTTTCCCAGCACTCGCCGATATTGGGGCAGCCCGCCTCTTCGCAAACCGTTACCAGTTTGTGAGACTTAACGATTTCGCGCGTCTCGGCATAGCCTTTAGACATCGGCGCCTTGACGCGGATCCAGTCAGGCTTGCGCAGAACGTCCTGATCCGGCTTGTGCGCCTTTTCGGGATGCCGCAGGCGCGGCGCATTGGCAATCGTGTCGAGGACGGTGACCATGTGAAACCCGGCTCATTGGCAAGCGCCTGTCCGGCGCTCGCTCTACCCACGTCATCTAGGACTTTTCGGCGAAAAGAAAAAGGCCGCGATCACGCATGCCGCGGTGGCCTTTTTCGCATAGCAAGTGCCGACAGAGGTTAGCGGCGCACCAGTCGTCCAACCGCAATCAGAATGCAGGCGCCGATGAAGCCGGTGATCAGATAGGCGATCCAGCCGACACCGAAGATGCCGATGTTCAGGGCCTGCAAGATGGCGTTCAACACGATTGCGCCGACAATGCCGAGAATGATGTTCATGAGGATGCCGGTATTGCTCTTCATGACCATCTCGGCGAGCCACCCCGCCAGGCCACCGATGATGATGGCTGCTACCCAGCCCACGCCGTTCATTTCCATATGCCCTCTCCTTGTATGATGGATGATGCGTGCGAAACGAATTGCTCTGCCGTCGAGTTCCTTTGTGTCTTTCGTGTGAGACTCGCCCAACTAATTTATCATGCATTCAGCGCGCGACCATAGGCGTCGAGTACACTCTCCTTCATCATCTCCGACAGCGTCGGGTGCGGGAAGATCGTGTGCATCAGCTCTTCCTCGGTGGTCTCCAGGTTCATCGCCACGACGAAGCCCTGGATCAGTTCGGTTACTTCTGCGCCAACCATGTGGGCACCCAGCAACTGGCCGGTCTTCTTGTCGAAAATGGTCTTGACGAAGCCTTGGTCCTCGCCGAGCGCAATCGCCTTGCCGTTTGCCGCGAACTGGAAGCGGCCGACGCGGATGTCCTTGCCGTCGGCTTTCGCTTTGGCTTCCGTCAGTCCGACCGAGGCGACTTGCGGATTGCAATAGGTGCAGCCCGGGATCTTCAGCTTGTCGGTGGCATGCACGCCGGGGAAATTGGCGATCTTTTCCACGCACACCACGCCCTCGTGCTCGGCCTTGTGGGCGAGCATCGGCGGTCCGGCGACGTCACCGATGGCATAGATGCCGGGCACGTTGGTCTTGCCGTAGCCGTCGACGACGACGCAACCGCGTTCCGTCTTCACGCCGAGCGTCTCGAGGCCGAGATTCTCGATATTGCCCTGTACGCCGACGGCCGAGATCATCCGATCGGCGGTGATCTTCTCGACCTTGCCGTCCTTCATCTCGACATGCGCGGTGACCGAGTTAGTGCCCTTCTCGACCTTGGTCACCTTGGCTTCTAGGATGATCTTCATGCCTTGCTTTTCGAACTGCTTTTGCGCGAATTTCGAGACTTCGGCGTCCTCGACCGGCATCACTGCCGGCAGCAGTTCGACCACCGTCACCTCCGCGCCCATGGTGCGGTAGAAAGAGGCGAACTCGATGCCGATGGCGCCAGAGCCCATCACCAGCAGCGATTTCGGCATCTCTTTTGGCACCATCGCCTCGAAATAGGTCCAGATCAGCTTGCCGTCCGGCTCGATGCCGGGCAGCGCCCGCGGCCTGGCGCCGGTCGCCAGGATGATGTGCTTGGCGCTGTAGGTGCCCTCGCCCTTGACACCCTTGGGCGCCGGCGGCTGCGGCTCCATCGGCTTCTTCGACGATTTCGACACGACGATTTCGCCGGGTTTCGTCAGTTTGGCTTCGCCCCAGATGACGTCGACCTTGTTCTTCTTCATCAGGAAGCCGACGCCGCCGTTGAGCCGCAGCGAGACCTTTCGCGAGCGATCGACGACGGCGGCTGTGTCGACGCTGATCTTGCCATCGATCTTCAGGCCGTAGTCCTTCAGATGATCCGAATAGTGCATGATCTCGGCCGAGCGCAGCAGCGCCTTGGTCGGAATGCAGCCCCAGTTGAGGCAGATGCCGCCAAGGTGCTCGCGCTCGACGATCGCCGTCTTGAAGCCGAGCTGAGCGGAGCGCACGGCCGTGACATAGCCGCCGGGGCCGGAGCCGATGATGATGACGTCGTAGTTCTCAGCCACGGCTTTCTCCTTCACAATTCCAGCATGAGGCGCACGAGCGGCGCCAGCGCGTGCCCGATGTTCCGCGTATTTTCCGCGTCGAGATGGACGCCGTCGAGCGGCGTCGTTTTGGCCACCGAGCCGGCATCGAAGAAGCCGCAGCCGGCTGCGTCGGCAAGGGCGGAATACTGCGCCGCCAATCGCAGCGAGGCCTCATCGCCGCCGGCGAACATTTCCTTGAATTCGGCATTCTCCGTGCGGCTGACTACGGGCGGTGCGACGATCAGGATCTGCGGCGCCGGCCAATCGAACGGGTAATCGTGGCCGAGCACGATATCGATCAGGCGTTGCATGCCTTGCTTGGCCGCGACCGGATTGCCGTGAATCCACGGCTTCATATCGTTGGCGCCGAGCATGATGATGATCAAATCGATCGGCGCATGCGTCGTCAGGATTGTTGGCAACAGCCTTGCGCCATTGCGGTCCGCCCCGGCCAAGTGATCGTCGAAGGCGGTGGTTCGGCCATTCAGGCCTTCGGCGATGACCTCGACGCCGCTGCCCAATGCCGCCTGCATCACGCTCGGCCAGCGATCTTCCAGCGGATGCCGGCCGAGGTTTGCCGCGTCATAGCCCCAGGTAAGCGAATCGCCGTAGCAGAGGACCGTCTTCATGTGGCTGCCCCGCCGAAACCTGGTTGCGAGCGCCCCAATCGCCAGCGCACAAAAAGCCACTGGACCAGAACCGTAGCGATGCCCGGCAGGACGAGACCGGCGACGATAGGAAGATCGCTCGACCACTGGCGGTTGCCCGGCGGCTGGGAGAAAGTCCAGCCGATCAGAGCAACTCCAATGAGCACAAAAAATGCTACCCCTATGATCGCCGTCAGTTTTGTTGCCCGTCGTGGATCCGACATGAATTGTGCGATGAAGAATGCGAGCGTCGCGAAGATGGTGACGAGAGCCGAGATCATGAATACAAGGATGTACTCCACGTCGGCATTGGTGGCGACGGCGAGCCACTGCACCACCAATCCGCCGGCCAAACCGGAAAGGAAGAAGGCAAAAAGGCTGGTGAAGAATTTCCGCACCGCCCTGTCCCCTTCTCTTAGACCAGCATGCCCATTGGATTTTCGATCATACGCTTGAAGGCGACGAGCAGCTCGGCGCCGAGCGCACCGTCGACTGCGCGGTGATCGGTCGACAGCGTTACCGACATGATTGTCGCGATCTTGATCTCGCCGTTCTTCACCACTGCGCGTTGCTCGCCGGCGCCAACCGCCAGGATCGTCGCATGCGGCGGGTTGATGACGGCAGAAAAATCCTTGACGCCGAACATGCCGAGATTGGACACCGCCGTGGTGCCGCCCTGATATTCTTCCGGTTTCAGCTTGCGGCTGCGGGCGCGGCCGGCAAGGTCCTTCATCTCGTTGGAGATGACGGACAGCGTCTTTTCGTCGGCACGCCGGATGATCGGGGTGATCAGGCCGCCGGGGATCGACACGGCAACGCCGACATCGGCGTGCTTGTGCTTGACCATGGCGTTTTCTGTCCACGACGCATTGGCATCCGGCACCGCCATCAGCGCCAGGGCCAGAGCCTTGATGACCATGTCATTGACGGAAAGCTTGTAGGCCGGCGTTTCGCCTTTCTCAGTCTTCTTCACCGGGGCGGCCGCATTGATCTGCGTGCGCAGCGCCAGAAGTGCGTCGAGCTCGCAGTCGAGCGTCAGATAGAAATGCGGAATGGTGGTCTTGGCCTCGACCAGCCGGCGCGCGATGGTCTTGCGCATATTGTCGTGCGGGACAAGCTCGTAGGAGCCTTCGGCAAATAGTTTGAGCACCTGCTCGTCCGACATCGCCTTGGGTGCCGTGGCCGCAGATGCCGGAGCGCCGGCGGGCGCCGCTTTTGCTGCTGGTGCCGTCTTGGCGCCGCCACTGGAAATTGCGGCATCGACATCGGCCTTTACCACGCGGCCGTGGGGGCCGGAGCCGGTCAGCGCCGCGACATCTATACCGGCTTCGCTGGCAATGCGCCGGGCCAGCGGCGAGGCGAAGATGCGCTCACCGTTTGCATGGCCGTTGGCGACCGGCGCCGCTTCCGCCTTAGGTAAAGCAGGCTCCTGCTTCGGCGCTTCGGGCTTTGGTGTTTCAGCTTTGGAGGCGTCCGCTTTCGGAGCCTCAGCCTTTGCCGGCGCAGCACCGTCACCGCTTTTCGCGGCGGCCGCCGCATCCTCCCCCTCGGCCGCCAGCACCGCGATCAGCGCATTGACCTTGACGCCTTCAGTGCCGGCCGGAACCACCAGCTTGGCAACCGTACCTTCGTCGACGGCTTCGACTTCCATCGTTGCCTTGTCGGTCTCGATCTCGGCAATCACGTCGCCCGGCGAAACCTTGTCGCCTTCCTTGACGAGCCACTTGGAAAGGTTGCCTTCTTCCATCGTAGGCGAAAGCGCCGGCATGGTGATGTTGATTGGCATTTTGTCCTCCCACCCTGCTCAGCGATACGTGACGGCTTTGACCGCCTCGACGACCTCGCCGACATTGGGCAGCGCCAGCTTTTCGAGGTTCGCCGCATAGGGCATCGGCACGTCCTTGCCGGCAATGGTGATGACCGGTGCGTCGAGGAAATCGAAGGCGCGCTGCGAAACCTGATTGGCGATATGGTCGCCGACCGAGTTCTGCGGAAAGCCTTCCTCGACCACCACCAGGCGATTGGTCTTTTTGACCGAGGCGATGATCGTGTCGAAGTCGAGCGGGCGGATGGTGCGCAAGTCGATGATCTCGGCGTCGATGCCCATGCCGCGCAACTCCGCCTCGGCCTTGATCGCGTAGGTCATGCCGATGCCGAACGAGACGATGGTCACGTCCTTGCCGGATTTGTGAATGCGCGCCTTGCCGATCGGCAACACGAAATCATCCATCTTCGGCACGTCGAAGGAGTGGCCGTAAAGGATTTCGTTTTCGAGGAAGATGACCGGGTTCGGGTCGCGGATCGCCGCCTTAAGCAGACCCTTGGCGTCGGCGGCGGTATAAGGCATCACCACCTTCAGGCCGGGAATATGGCTGTACCAGGCGGCATAGCATTGCGAATGCTGCGCGGCGACGCGGGCAGCCGCGCCGTTCGGGCCGCGAAAGACGATCGGGGCGCCCATCTGGCCGCCGGACATATAGAGCGTCTTGGCGGCCGAATTGATGATCTGGTCGATCGCCTGCATGGCGAAGTTGAAGGTCATGAATTCGACGATCGGCTTCAAGCCGGCCATCGCCGCGCCAACACCAACGCCGGCAAAGCCGTGCTCGGTGATTGGCGTGTCGACCACGCGCCGCGGACCGAATTCCTGCAACAGGCCTTGCGTGATCTTGTAGGCGCCCTGGTACTCGGCAACCTCCTCGCCCATGACAAAGACATCGCCGTCGCGGCGCATTTCCTCAGCCATTGCGTCGCGCAATGCTTCACGCACCGTGGTCGAGATCATTTCGGTGCCGGCCGGGATGTCCGGATCGGCGGCAATTTCCAGCTTGGGCGCGGCGGCAACAGGTGCTGCCGCTTCGCTCTTGGTCGGCGCAGCCGCGGGGGCCGGAGCGGCAGCGGGCGCTGCTGCTTGCGCCTCAACAGCCTCCTCGCCGATGCCTTCGCCTGCCTCGTCGATGTCTTCGCCATCGACGGCCAGCACAGCGATCAGTGTGTTGACCTTGACACCCTCAGTGCCGGCAGGAACCACGATCTTGGCAAGCGTGCCGTCGTCCACGGCTTCGACTTCCATCGTTGCCTTGTCGGTCTCGATCTCGGCAATGGCGTCACCGGCCGCGACCTTGTCGCCCTCTTTCTTCAACCACTTGGAAACATTACCCTCTTCCATGGTCGGCGAGAGGGCGGGCATGAGAATTTCGATCGGCATGTCCTTGCCCTCTCGTTAAAGTACGATATCGGTCCAGAGCTCGGACGGATCCGGCTCTGCGTCGTTCTGGGCAAATTCTGCGGCGTCGGCGACGACGTCGCGGACTTCCTTGTCGATGGCCTTGAGCTCGTCCTCGCTTGCCCATTTTTTGTCGAGCAGCCGTGCTTTGACCTGCTCGATCGGGTCACGTTCGGAGCGCATTTTCTGCACTTCTTCCTTGGAGCGGTATTTTGCCGGATCCGACATCGAATGGCCGCGGTAACGATAGGTCTGCATTTCGAGAATGAGCGGCCCGTTGCCGGCGCGGCACCATTCGGCGGCGAGGTCGCCGGCTGCCTTTACGGCGCGCACATCCATGCCGTCGACCTGGATGCCTGGAATCTTGAAGGAGGCGCCGCGGTGCGAAAAATCCGTTTCGGCCGACGAGCGCGAGACCGAGGTGCCCATGGCGTAGCGGTTGTTCTCGATGATGTAGATCACCGGAAGCTTCCACAGCGAGGCCATGTTGAAGCTTTCGTAGACCTGGCCCTGGTTCGCGGCGCCATCGCCGAAATAGGTCAGCGTCACATTGTTGTTGCCGCGATAGCGGTTGGCGAAGGCAATGCCGGTGCCGAGCGACACTTGCGCGCCGACGATGCCGTGGCCGCCGTAAAAATGCTTCTCCTTGGAGAACATGTGCATCGAGCCGCCCTTGCCTCTGGACAGGCCGCTACGGCGCCCGGTCAGTTCGGCCATGACGCCGCGCGGCGACAACTCCATGGCCAGCATATGACCATGGTCGCGATAGGCGGTGATCATCTGGTCGCCATCGATCAGCGCCATCTTCATGCCGGTAACGACCGCTTCCTGGCCGATGTAGAGGTGGCAGAAACCGCCGATGAAGCCCATGCCGTAAAGCTGGCCGGCCTTTTCCTCGAAGCGGCGGATGAGCAGCATGTGCCGGTAGGCGGCAAGCTCCTGGTCCTTGGTGAATTCAACAGGCTTTGGGGTGGAAAGGCCCGGCGTTTTGCCGTCTGATTTGGATTTGGCAGGCGCTTTTCTGGTGGCGGTGGCCATGCATCACTCCCTGTTGGCGTCTCTTGGCGGACAGCGAGGGAGATCAGTTCTCCCACCGATTTGAGGCAGGCTAACATGCAGGGAAGGCTTTCGCCATGCCGAAAACGCATGGCTGTCATGCATCTAAGCAATTAAAATCATTGCAAATATCGCTGATTAACTGAAATCAGGTTACCTTGCGGCCGGCAGCATGATGGTGATCTCGTCGGCGTGTGACAGATTAAGCGCCTTGCGCGCCTGCTCGTCCAGCATGTCCTTCTCCAGCGTGCCCTCATGCATCAGCTGAACGCGGCGCTCTAGATCGATCCGGCGCGCCTTGACGGCATCGAGCCTGCCCTGCAATTCGGCAGTCTCAGCTTCGAGCTGATACTTGGAATAGATGCCGAACTCGCCATGATAGGCATGGAAGCCGAAATAAGTCAGGAACACCACGCAGAGCGAGGGGATGATCAGCCGGCCGGTGTTTCTTTGCTTATGCTGGCGTGTCCACATGGTCCGAATCCTCTACGCCGCCTTTGTCGCCCGATTGTGCTTAATGGACGGTTACGGATTGCTGGATTCGGAGCCAGGAAGCAAAAAAGGGCGGGAATGTCCCCGCCCTCGCCGCCACGGATTTTCTCTCGAAAATCAGCTTTTCACGATCGACTTGCCGGCATATCGCGCCTGCTTGCCGAGCTCCTCTTCGATGCGGATGAGCTGGTTGTACTTGGCCATGCGATCCGAGCGTGACAGCGAGCCCGTCTTGATCTGCCCGCAATTGGTGGCAACGGCGAGGTCGGCGATGGTCGAATCCTCGGTCTCGCCCGAGCGGTGCGACATCACCGCGGTATAGCCGGCCTTGTGCGCGGTCTCGACGGCGTCGAGCGTTTCGGTAAGCGAGCCGATCTGGTTGACCTTGACCAGAATCGAATTGGCGACACCCATGCGGATGCCGTCGCGCAGCCGCGCCGTGTTGGTGACGAACAGATCGTCACCAACCAGCTGCGTTTGCTTGCCGATGAGATCAGTCAGCATTTTCCAACCGTCCCAGTCATCCTCGGCCAGGCCGTCCTCAATGGTGATGATCGGGTAGTCGGCAGCGAGTTTGGCCAGATATTTGGCCTGCGCCTTCGGGTCGCGGGTTTTCCTCTCGCCTTCATAGACGTAGTTGCCATCCTTGAAGAATTCGGTCGCCGCGCAGTCGAGGCCTAGTGCAACCTCCTCGCCAGGCTTGAAGCCAGCCTGCTCGATCGATTCCATGATGAAGTCGAGCGCGGCCGGCGCGCTCTTCAGGTTGGGGGCAAAGCCGCCCTCGTCGCCGACATTGGTGTTGTGGCCGGCGTCCTTCAGCTTCTTTCGCAGCGTATGAAAGATCTCCGAGCCCCAGCGCACGCCGTCGCGCAGTGTCGGCGCGCCGATCGGCAGGATCATGAATTCCTGGAAATCGATCGGGTTGTCGGCATGCGCGCCGCCATTGATGATGTTCATCATAGGCACCGGCAGCACATGGGCCTTGGTACCGCCGACATAACGGTAGAGCGGTAGGCCGGCCGCTTCGGCCGCGGCCTTGGCCACCGCCAGCGACACGCCGAGGATGGCATTGGCGCCGAGCCGGCTCTTGTTGGCCGTACCATCGAGCTCGATCATGGTCTGGTCGATATGGATCTGATTCTCTGCCTCCATGCCGCCGATCGCCTCGAACAGCTCGCCGTTCACCGCCTCGACCGCTGTCAGCACGCCCTTGCCGAGATAGCGGGGGCCGCCATCGCGCAGTTCGACTGCCTCATGCGCGCCGGTCGAGGCGCCGGACGGCACCGCGGCGCGACCCATCGAGCCGTCTTCGAGCACGACGTCGACCTCGACGGTCGGATTTCCGCGGCTGTCCAGGATTTCACGCCCGACAATGTCGATGATGGCCGTCATTGCGATGTCCCCGATTGATCGATTGAAGCGTCGCGCACCTCTTAGCCAAAGCGCCGCAAAACGCAATCGGGGCAGTTGCAAATATTGCCCCGCGCCCATTGCCGCTCTTGGGATTCACGAAGCACAAAGCGCTGTCATCATTTGTCATGCGCCGCATGCCGGTTTCTGGTCTATGGCTGTTGTCGCGCGGGGCGAAACAGGAGGAGTTTCGCCATGTCCCAGTTGAGCGGTATTGTGAGTTTGTTCCTGATTGCGGCTGCGTTCCTGACGTCGTGCGACAATCAGCAACCCCCGCAGGGATCGTCGCCTTTGCCGGCCCTGCAGATTGCGCAGTAGCATCCCGCCACCCACATCGAAAGGCCCCCGATTTCCGGGGGCCTTTTTTTGATTCCAGGAGACTTAGTCAGTGCCAGTAAGGCTCGACCTTGTAGTAGTTGTATGAGGCGTCACGCGCGGCCTCGCCGTCGGCGCCGGTCAGCTCGTTGATCGAATAGGAAGGAGCGGCCATCAGCTGGTCTTTGGTGAACGGCACGACATAGCCGCCCTTGTTCTCGTCATAGTCAAGGCTCGCCCACGGAATGGCGTGGTATTTTTCGCCGATGCCGAGAAATCCGCCAAAACCGATCACGGCAAACATGATTCCGTTCGACAATTTGTCGAGCATGACGTCCTCGATGTCGCCGATATGAGTGCCTTCCGTATTGTAGACCGATGTGCCGATAACCCGCGAAGCGGCGATGGCTTCGGTGTGTCCCGTCTGGGTCGTCATGGTGTGCTCCTCGTCGTCGTTGACATTAGATTTTGACAATGAGGGCCGCGGGCTAAGGTTCCAGGCGGGTTCGAAATTCTTCAAAGTTTTCTTGGCGGCGCTGCTGTGGCGCAACTGCTGGTTCAACCCACGCTTTTGGCGATGCGATCGAACGCCATCAGCCGTTCAAGCAATGCGGGAAGATCCTTTAGCGGCACCATGTTGGGACCGTCGGAAGGCGCGTTGTCGGGGTCCTGGTGCGTCTCGATGAAGACGCCGGCGACGCCAACCGCGACGGCCGCGCGCGCCAGCGTCTCGACAAAGCGCCGGTCGCCTCCAGACGAACCGCCCTGCCCACCCGGCTGCTGCACGGAATGGGTGGCATCGAAAATCACCGGCGCGCCGATCTCGGCCATGATCGGCAGCGCCCGCATGTCGGACACCAGGGTGTTGTAGCCAAAGGATGCGCCGCGCTCGGTGACCAAGACATTGGCGTTGCCGGAGCCGATAATCTTGGCGACGACGTTCTTCATGTCCCACGGCGCGAGGAATTGGCCCTTCTTCACATTGACCACCTTGCCGGTTCTTGCAGCAGCAATCAGCAAATCGGTCTGCCGGCTAAGGAAGGCAGGAATCTGCAGGATATCGGCATGCGGAGCGACGATCGCGCATTGTTCCTCAGTGTGGACGTCGGTCAGGATCGGCAGCGAAAAATTCTTGCGCAAGTCGTCGAAGATCGGCATTGCCGCTTCAAGTCCCGCACCGCGCGTGCCGCCAAGAGACGTGCGATTGGCCTTGTCGTAGCTGGTCTTGTAGACGAGCCCAATGCCGAGCCTTTCGGTCAATTCCTTTAGCGCACCGGCCATGTCGAAAGCGTGCTGCCGCGATTCCAGCTGGCATGGACCGGCGATTAGCGACAGGGGCGCACCGTTGCCGAAAATGACCTTGCCGATCGCAACGGAGGAATTTGGCATCAGTGGATTGAGCTTGTTCATGCGATCTCCCGGAAGATGAAGGCTGAGCCCTGGCCTGGCGCCGGCGGCACGATGATATCACCGCCGCGCATGTGGTGTTCGACGGAATTGGCTGCAAGCAGCTTGGCGACGGCATCGCCGTGCCAAATCGAAAAGACGATCCCAGCAAAGCGGAGTTCAGATGGCACGCCGGCAGGAATGCCGAAGCGTGCCGAATAGGCTGCAGGATCCAGAACGGTCACGACGGCATTCGGCAGCTCATAGACAGTGCCGCCCTGCGCCTTGATCCCGGCTGCGATCGAAATCACATTGCGTTGTTCGAAGGGTTCGCCACTGACTGCCACGATTTCGACAATGCCGGTTGCGCCATTGGCGTGAGCCTGCAACGCAGTGCGGTCGACGTTCGGCGCATTGATCCGCTCGCAGGCGAAGAGAAAAGCGTCCGTTGCCTTGCCTGTAGCCGCGAAGGCCAGTTTGAACGATGCGGTGTCGCTCTTTCCCGCCGCATCGGTGAAGGCGCGCGAAAAGCTGAGCATGTCTCCCGCCGACAATCCGGCTTCCATGTAGCGCGCGTGGTCCGCGGCGGCGCTTTCGGTGCCCAGCGCCACGGCAGAAAATCCTTCATCGCCGTTTTCTTCGCGATAAGTGCGATCACGCGCGACAAAGACATTGCGGTTCGCGATCGCCGTTGCCACGGCCTGTCTGTCGGCGACCGCGAGCGGCTCGAGATAGGTGCCGTCGGGGAGGAAGACACAGCAGTTTTCCGTTCCGAAAGAGTGGATACCTGTCGGCGCAACGGTAAAGCCGAGCAAGGTCAAGCGCGCCCGTGCAACATCGAGGCTCGCGGTCGGCAGCACCAGGTGATCGAGCGGATGAGGGCTTGCGGGGGTGTTCTCGGTCATGTCCCGCGCGGTGTGCCTCATTCCTGAAAATGGTTCAAGGGCTTAGCCGGCGACTCAGCGGCAAGACCACATCAGGGCGCAGGGGACAGCAGCTCGTCAACTTGCAACGATGTCGGCCGAATAACGCAATTCGCGCAGCGGTTTGACCCGGCTGGTCGTCTCTGCATAGAGCGGATGCGCCTTGTAGGCGGCGAGCGCCGCTTCGTCCTCGAACTCGGCGTAGACGACCACATCAATCTCATCCGAGAGCGGGTCGACCTTGGTGTTGAGCGTTACCTCGAAATGACGCGAATGAGGTATCTTGCCAAGCGCCAGGAGACCCGTGCGCACTGCCTCGACATCCGCTTTATGCCGTGCGCTGAAGAAAACGATATGCCGGATCAACCCAGCCTCCTCGCCGTTGGACCGGCGCTCTTTTGTGTCAGCGGGAGCGTGCCGTCAATCGGCAGGTTTGTCGCGTCGGCGAACCGTGGCAACGAAGAGAAACTACACCATGCTGGTTACATAGTGCACGATGCGGGTCACCTCCCTCACCGTCCTGTCGAGGTAGCGGCCTTGGTTGTAAATGCCGTCCCAGATCAGGAAAAAGGTGACGGTCGTGATGACGATGACATAACGCATGACTAAAACTAGCGCATATGGGTGGTTGCAACCATAGCGATTCCGGCCCTGCTGAGACCCTCCCCCGAATTTTAGCGGCCTTTGGTCTGTATGCCGCGCTGCCTGCTGGCCAGAATGGCGCTACCGCTGCAGGGCGCCTTGGAAAGATAACCCCTGTCGGTTTCGACGACCGCTTCAGGAATCATATCATGCGCAAACGGACAATCTCCCTCGTTGCAATTCTTGTCGCTGCAGGCGGCATCTGGCTCAACAACACCTCGCTGCTGTCGAGCCGGCCGGGCGGCACCCCTTCGGTGCTTGCCCATCGCGGCCTGGCTCAGGATTTCGACCGTACCTCGGATCGGAAACATGCACGGCATGCTCGCATGCTGACGCTGCGCCATTCCTTCCTCGAAAACACGATACCCTCGATGGAAGCCGCCTTCGCGCTCGATGCGGACGCGCTCGAACTCGATGTCCATCCCACTACGGACGGCAAGTTCGCCGTCTTCCACGATTGGACGCTGGATTGTCGCACCGACGGCAAGGGTGAAACGCGCAGCCATGCAATGTCCGAATTGAAGACGCTCGATATCGGTTATGGCTACACTGCCGATGGCGGCAAGACCTTACCGTTTCGCGGCAAGAGTGTCGGCATGATGCCGTCGCTAGATGAAGTCTTACAGCGCTTCCCGAACCGGCGCTTCAATATCAACATCAAAAGCAACGATCCCAAGGAAGGCGAGATGCTGGCCGCCTGGCTCGCCACATTGACGCCGGCCGAGCGCGCCAATCTGACGGTCTATGGCGGTGACAGGCCTATAGAAGCAGTGAAGGCAGCGTTGCCGGATATGCACACGCTGAGCCGCGCATCCCTGACGCGCTGCATTCTTCGCTACGCTGCGCTCGGCTGGAGTGGCTACATTCCGCATGCCTGCCGCCAGGGCACTTTGCTCATTCCCGTCAACGTCGCGAAGTGGATGTGGGGCTGGCCCGATCGTTTTCTCGACCGTATGGACAGCGTCGGCAGCCGCGTCTACCTGCTCGGTCCCTATTCCGGTGGCGAGTTTTCACAAGGCCTCGACGACCCCGCCTCGATCGACCAACTGCCGGACGATTATTCCGGTGGGATTTCGATGGACGCGCTGGATCTGGTCATGCCTGCCGTCAAGCGGCGTTTCGCACCACCTGCTTGAAGAGACACCTGTCTCAAACGGATTGGCCGTATCGGGACAGTATCTTAGCGCTGAGACAGTTTCGAGCCGACGCTCAAATCCTCGCCTCAAAGAGTGACGCGGTATTTTGCAAAGCCTGCTTCGCCCTCGCCCGCCGGCTCGATCTTCAGCGACTTCACCTGCGCAATAAACTCCTTCGCCTTGGCGCCGGTCTCGAACATGACGCTGGTTCCCGGTAGTGGCGCAAACGACCAGTTGGCGTCCGCCGACGGGTTGATGGTTCCTTTACTGATAATGTAGCGCACGATCACGTCGCGGTTGGTGTCGGGCGCTTCGTAGATGATCTTCGAGGCATTGACCTCCGGGAAATTGCCCCCGCCGCCGGCACGGTAGTTGTTGGTGGCGACGACGAATTTCCGCTTGGGATCAATTGGTTTGCCGTCGAATATCAAGTCAATGATGCGGTTCGAGCCGGCATTCACCAGCCCACCCTTCGAATCATATTTCGGTGGCTGCGACAGATCGATCTTGTAGGTGACGCCGTCGATCACGTCGAAATTATAGGATGGGAAGTCGGAGTCGATGAGCGCCTGGTCGGCTATGCCCGGTTCGATCCGGTTGAAGATGCCGGCCGACATTTCCAGCCATTCCTTCACTTCTGCTCCGGTGATTTCGACGGCGCGCACCGTGTTTGGATAGAGGTAGAGATCGGCGACGTTCTTGATGGCGATATCACCCACCGGCACGTCGGTGTAATAGTCGGCGCCGTTGCGCCCTCCCGCCTTGAACGGTGCCGCTGCCGACAGCAGCGGCATATCCTTCCACTCGGTGTTCTTCAGGATGTCCTTCAAGTACCAGGTCTGCGACTGGCTGACGATCTGCACCGACGGATCGTCGGCGACCAGCGCAAAATAGGAATAGAGCGGCGCAGAGGTTTTGCCGACCGGCCGGCGCACATAGGCAAGCGTCGCCTCGTGGTCCTGTTTGAGCGCGTCGACGATGCGCTGGTCGTCAGCGACCGTCGGCTTGTTCGTCTTGTCGACCCGCTCAAAGATAGGCCTGGCCTCAGAGGTCGCCGAGACGATTTTCCACGTCGATCCGTCGCGCTCCAGCAACAGATCGATCAGCCCCATATGCGAGCCCCAGAAGCCGGCCATGACGGCGGGCTTGCCTTGCAACGTGCCCTTCGCCGTATCGACAGCTTCCAGCGACTGAAAGTCCTTCTTGCCAGGGAAGACCAGATGCTGGTGGCCGGTGAACACCGCATCGATACCTTCGACACCGGCAACGAAGAAGGAGGCATTCTCCATCAGGTCGCTTTGCTTCACGTCGATGCCGGAATGGGAGAGCGCAATGACGATGTCGGCGCCTTCTTCCTTCATCTGCGGCACCCACGCCTTGGCCGCCTCGACGATGTCGCGCGTCTTGACGCTGCCTTCGAGATTTTTCAGATCCCAGACCATGATCTGCGGCGGCACGAAGCCGATGATGCCGATCCTGATCGGTTGCTCGGCGCCCGATCCGTCCTTGATCTTCCTGTCGAGGATGACGTAAGGCTTGAGATAGAGCTTGTCGTCGCGCGGGTTCGCGGCAAGCTCCGTGCCGCGGATCAGGTTCGCGCAGACAAACGGGAAATTGGCACCGGCCAGCACCTTGTCCATGAACGACAGGCCGTAGTTGAACTCGTGGTTGCCGAGCGTCGAGCATTCGTAGCCGAGCAGGTTCATGACCTTCATGACCGGATGCAGATCGCCATCCTTCATCCCCCTCTCGTAGGCGATGTAGTCGCCCATCGGGTTGCCTTGCAGAAGGTCGCCATTATCGATCAGCATCGCGTTGGTTGCTTCCTTGCGCACGGCTTCAATCAATGATGCCGTTCGCGACAGCCCCATCGTGTCGTTAGCTTTGTCGGCGTAGTAATCGTAAGGCAGCACGTTCACGTGGATGTCGGTCGTCTCCATAATCCTCAGATGCGCCTGATTGGCTTGAGCCCGGGCGGAGAACGGGTGCAGCATGATCAGCGCTCCGCTGGCGGCGACGCCGGCGAGGAAATCGCGGCGTGAGACGAGGTGGCGCAATTGAGACATTCGTTTTCTCTTTCTTCCACGACGTGACAAGTCCTGCCCGAAGCAAAGCTTCGCGCCGAAATCCAGCCGAGTCCAGAAGCCGATTCCATCAAGAGGAGGTGACGCGCCGATGAGTGTCCGGCGGCGAACAATCAGCCCTTATCGTCGTCGCCCTGGGTGATCAGCCGCGCGCTGCGCTGACCGGTGAAGTAGATCCATAGCCAACTCAGGGAAACCGCAAGCCGGTTACGAAAGCCGATCAGGAAGTAAATATGTGCCAAGCCCCACAGCCACCAGGCAAGCCGGCCGGTGAGCTTGATCCAGCCGAAATCAATGACCGCGGCGCGCTTGCCGATCGTCGCCAGATCGCCGTCATGCCTGTAGCTGAAAGGGCGCGGTGTCGCGTCACCGGCAAGCCTTGCCTTGATCGTTGCGGCGACGTGCCGTCCCTGCTGCTTGGCGGCGGGCGCGACGCCCGGCACCAGCCGGCCATCCGGCCGCAGGACGTGCGCTGCGTCACCGACGACGAAAATCTCCGGGTTTCCCGGCACACTCAGGTCGGGCTCGACAAGCACCCTGCCTGCGCGGTCCGCTGCCGTGCCGAGCCATTCGGCGGCCGGCGAAGCGGCGACGCCCGCCGCCCAAAGAATTGTCCTGGCCGGCAAATGTGTGTCGCCGAAGACGACACCCTCGGCATCGCAGCGTGTAACTGCCCTGCCGAGTTCGACGGTCACGCCGAGCCGTCCGAGCGCCTTCATTGCATAATCGGAGAGTTCGGGAGCGAAATTCGAGAGGACGCGGTCGCCGGCCTCAATCAGCACCACACGCGTCTGCCGCGTGTCGATGTTGCGGAACTCGCCGCGCAGCGTGTCGTGCGCCAGTTCGGCAATGGTGCCGGCCAGTTCCACGCCGGTCGGCCCGCCGCCGACGACCGCCAGCGTCAGCAATGCCTGGCGCTTAGCGGGATCGGTTTCCCGCTCGGCCTGCTCGAAAGCCAAAAGAATACGCCGTCGAATGGTGGTGGCGTCCTCCAGAGTCTTCAGGCCCGGGGCGAACGGCTCCCATTCGTCATGGCCGAAATAGGCGTGCCGCGCGCCGGTGGCCAGCACCAGAGTGTCGTAAGCGACCGTGCCGCCGTCCTGCAGCAGCACGCGCTTGCCGTCGCGGTCGATTCCGGTCACGGTGGCGAGCAGCGTCGTCACGTCATTGCGCTTGCGCAGGAGATGGCGGATCGGCCAAGCCACTTCGGAGGTGGCCAGCGCCGTCGTCGCGACCTGGTAGAGCAGCGGCTGAAACAGATGGTGATTGCGCCTGTCGATCATGGTGATGCGCACCGGCGCGCCGGCAAGTGCGCGGGTGAACTCGAGGCCGCCGAAGCCGGCGCCTACGACGACGACGTGATGGTTGGCTATGTTCATCTCACTCATCCCTCTCGCCAAGGCTGATGTAAGTATCGTTGTGCAGTGCAGCAATACCTGCGCTGCAACTGCTTGGGACTCGTCTCTTGATGTCGTGAATACGCATGCTGCAGGCTCATTCCCGGATATAGCTTACGTCCCAGATATGACTTGGTTGGAACAGTATATTGCAGGTGAAGCATGGCTAGGAATGAAGACGAAAGCTCAGCGCAATACGCCTCGCCGCCTTGTTTTATGCACGAGCTCGATCCGGAGTTCCAAGCGCCGCTATCCGACTGGACCGATGTAAGGCGCTGGCGCAAGGCCGAGCGCGAGCGGTTGATCGTATCCCGCCTTGCCGTTTCAGCCGACACGCGCGCAGCTATGTCGCAGCGCATTGCCGAAGGGCTAGACGCGGTGATCGGCGACATCGCTGGCCGCATGGTCAGCCTCTACTGGCCGTTTCGCGGCGAGCCGGACCTGCGCCCGTGGATGGAGACCGTTAACGCGCGGGGGGGTCGCACGGCGTTGCCCGTCGTCGTCGAGAAAGACCGGCCGCTTGTCTTTCGCGCCTATACCCACGGAGACCGGCTGGAGAAGGGCGTCTGGAATATCCCGATACCGGCCGAGGGCGATCCGGTGCTGCCCGACATCGTCATTTCGCCGATCGTCGGCATCGATCCCGGGCAGTTTCGCCTGGGTTATGGCGGCGGCTTCTTCGATCGCACGCTTGCCGCGATGCCCTTCAAACCGCTGGTCATCGGCGTCGGCTACGATCTGCAGCGCATCGTCACCATCTACCCACAGCCGCACGACATTCCGATGGACCGTGTGGTGACCGAGGCATTCAACACCTAGGCGAGTTCGGGGCCTAGGCGAGCTCAGGCTTCATTCCCACGGCTGTGCGATCGACGATTTCGCGCAAGGCAAAGGACGAATTGATCTTCGTCACATGCGGCATTGCCGACAGCCACTCCTTGTGGATGCGTTCGTAGTCGACGAGATCCTTAGCCGCTATGCGCAGGATGTAATCATATTCACCCGACATCAGATGGCAGGACAGGACGTTCGGGCAGCGCTTTATCGCCGCCTCGAAATCCGACAACGTCTTCTCGAACTGCCCGGACAGCGATATATGCACGATCGCCGTCATCTGGTGCCCAAGTGCAGCGTTGGACAGCCGGGCGTGATAGCCGCGGATGGTTCCGGATTTCTCCAGATTGTCCAGCCGCCGCGAACAGGCCGACTGCGATAGGCCAACCTTCTCGGCGAGCGCTGCGTTGGGTATCCGCCCGTCCTTCTGCAACGTCTCGAGAATGGCGATATCAATCCTGTCGAGCGGCATTTTTGCGGGTTCCTGCGACAATTCCAATGTTTTGCGCAACGATTATCGAAGAGTGACCTCTCAGGCAAGCGCATTCGCAAACACTTACCGAACGATTCGTGGTTCACTATCTCTAGACAGGGAACAGCCCTAAAAGGGCCGGATCAGGAGAAAAAAGATGCGCGTCGGTTGCCCCCGGGAAATCAAGAACCATGAATACCGCGTCGGCCTGACACCCGGCTCGGTCCGCGAATATGTCGCGCATGGCCATGAAGTGCTTATCGAGACGGGCGCCGGCGCCGGCATCGGCGCCGATGACAACGCGTATCGCGCCGCCGGCGCCACGATCGCCAAGACGGCCGCCGACGTTTTTGGCAAGTCTGACATGATCGTGAAGGTCAAGGAGCCGCAGCCCAACGAATGGGTTCAGCTCCGCGACGGCCAGATCCTCTATACCTATCTGCATCTTGCTCCGGATCCGGAGCAGACCAAGGGCCTGCTGGCCTCTGGCGTGACCGCAATAGCATACGAGACCGTCACCGACGAGCGCGGCGGCCTGCCGCTCTTGGCGCCGATGTCGGAAGTTGCCGGCCGCCTGTCGATCCAGGCGGGCGCCACGGCGCTGCAAAAGGCCAATGGCGGCCGCGGCGTGCTGCTTGGCGGCGTGCCCGGCGTGCTGCCCGGCAAGGTCACTGTGCTCGGCGGCGGCGTCGTCGGCCTGCATGCCGCACGGATGGCTGCCGGCCTTGGCGCCGACGTCACCATCATTGACCGCTCGCTCCCGCGCCTGCGTCAGCTCGATGATATCTTTGGCGGCCGCGTCCACACCCGCTACTCGACCGTCGAGGCGCTGGAGGAAGAGTGTTTTTCGGCTGACATCGTCGTCGGCGCCGTGCTGATCCCGGGGGCAGCAGCGCCCAAGCTGGTGACGCGCGAAATGCTGTCGGGCATGAAGAAAGGCGCCGTGCTGGTCGACGTCGCCATCGACCAGGGCGGCTGCTTCGAGACCTCGCACGCCACCACCCATGCCGAGCCGACCTATGAGGTCGACGGCGTCATCCACTATTGCGTCGCCAACATGCCGGGTGCGGTGCCGGTCACCTCGGCCTACGCGCTCAACAATGCGACGCTGCATTATGGCCTGCAGCTCGCCGACAAGGGCCTCAAGGCGCTGGTAGACGACCACCATCTGCGCAACGGGCTGAACGTCCACAAGGGCAAGGTCACGAATCGCGCAGTGGCCGAAGCGCTCGGTTACGAGCTGGTCGAGCCGAAGGCCGTTCTCGCGGCCTGAGCTGTCCGAATCTGCCTCTCCAGTGCCCGTCGGTTTCGTCCGACGGGTTTTTTCTTATGTGAAAAACTGAAAAGTGTCGGGCGCGCGGAATAACCGGACAACAAAAAAGCGGAGCCAAAGCCCCGCTTCCTCGGTTGTCGAAAATTCCCGCCGGTTCATCCGCGGTTGGTAAATCGATCGACTGTCGCTTTCTACCGCCGATATGCGACGGGAGTACGACAGCCCCAAGCCGGTGCGACCTGTCCGGTTACGCGCGGTCGATCCGGCACTGATAGCAATTGTTGCGCGCCGAGCGGATGTGGACGTAAGCAATGTCGTCGCGTTGGAACAACGTCTCTGCCCGTGCGGCAATGGCGTCGGTCGGAATGACGCCGCCGCTGCCGTAAACGATGCGGTCGTCCTTGCCATAACCGCGCACGATGTAATCGCTGCTTTCGAGCATTTCGGGAAGCAACTTAACCTCGGCAGCGCGTTCGCATTCTTCAGCATGAAGGAAGATCGGCCCGGTTTCGGCATAAGGCTGCAGCTCCGGAAAAGGCCGATAGGCCAGAACAAGATAGGCTTCTTCCGCAGCAACATTCTTCAAGCAATGACGGCAAGGCACGCCGTCGCCGTCTGAAATCTGCCGCTCTGGCTTCAGGCCATAAGCATCCGGCCCGCCGCGCTGAAGTGCGCGGACCGCATCGGTTGGCAAGGCTTTGAATTTTAGCGTCATGGCAAAATCTCCGGTGTCGTCGACCGGAAATTATGCTCGCAAGACAGAGCTTCCCACCCGATTCCTGCCGAAATGGATCAGTCCATCAGCGCGTCGAGACCGCGAACCAGACCTTTGATCTGCTGTACCCTTCTGATGGCGAGCAGCGTGCCCGCCACGTAAGGCGCCGCGGAAGAGCCGGCGTCGTGGCGTATGGTCAACCGCTCGTCTGGCAGACCGAACAGCGCCTCGCAGGACAGGATGTAGGACGGCAGCCGAAGCGCGTGCACTTGCACCCCCTCGCCTGCGCCGACCGCACCCCCGCGTGTGGCCGGCACGCCAGAGACCTCCGAGACCGGCTTTGCCGTTGAGGCCTTGCGGATGTCGGCCAGCGCCTCAGCAAGCTCCCGTGCGGTACCGGAGGGCGCGTCGGGCTTCTTTGCACTGGCATAATCGATGACCTCGACATCCGGCACGTATTTTGCCGCCATAAGTGCAAACCGCTTCATCAGAGTGGCGGTGATGGAAAAATTGCCAGCGGCAACGACGCCGACGCCGTTGGCGCGCGCCGCGGCGTCGATGTCGGCATAGTCGGCAGCACCCAGTCCCGACGTGCCGATCACCGTGTGCCGTCCCTTGTCGATGGCGAGCAGCACATGGTCTTTCACGACATGCGGCTTGGTGAAGTCGACCAGCACGTCCGACGGCGCCTCCAGCGCCTCGGCGAGCGAGGCCGAAACGGTGATACCATTAGCCGGCATGCCAACCAGCAGGCCGGAATCCTGCCCTGCGCCGCTGCGTGACACAGCCCCGGCCAGCTCCATGTCGCCTTGCGCCCCGATCGCCGGAACCAGCGCCTTGCCGACCCAGCCGGTCGCGCCGGCCATTACCACGCGTATTGCCATCATGCGATCCTCCATCACCATCAGTTTTTAGACGATAGCGATATGGAAAGAGCCAAGCTCATTCAAGTCGGGTCCGCCTTTGAGTGTTGATCCAGACCCTGGGACGTTGCAAAGACAAGCTGAAGCTCGGATGAACCGGCCTGAAAATCAGGGCCGCATGACGCTGGCCGCGCGATCGGCAAAAGACATCGGATGTACGACCTCCTTTTTTTGCGCCACTGGCGTAAAGCCGAGTTTTTGATAGAGCGGCAGTGCTGCTGGGTGATCGAGGGTGCAGGTCTGCACCGTCACCCGCCTTGGCCCGTGCGACCATGCCGCGGCGATTGCCGCACCGAGGAACCAGCGACCGATGCCTTGCCCGGTCGCGTGCTCCATCATTCCGAAATAAGCGAGTTCCACTTCCTCCGGCAAATGCGGCTTGAGGTCGAAGAAGCCGGCCGGCGCACCATCCAGATAAAGCACCCTGATGTCGCGGTCCTCGCGGTGGATGCCCGCCGCAAGCTCCTCGTCGCTCAGCCTCAACACATTGACCCAGTGCCATTTGCGGCCGACCCGATCCATCAAATAGCGGTAGAAATGCAGGGGAATGTCTTTGGTCTTGAGCAGCGCGATCTGGCGGTTGTACGGCAGCGGCGGCGAATAGGCAGGCGGCACATGCATTTCGAGAAACGTCACGGTGACGTCGATGTCTTCCAGCGATCCGTCTTCCATCACCGTCAGTCCTTGCCCGTCACGACGGGCGTGTCGGAAAGCCCGCCCCATTCGGTCCATGAACCGTCATAAAGCCTGTTGTCGGCATGGCCAAGCGTCTCCAAAGCTAGCGTGACGGCTGCCGCGGTGACGCCCGACCCGCAGGAGGTGACGACCGGCTTCGACAGGTCGATGCCGGCGTCCTCGATCACTTTACGCAGCCTGTCCTTGGGCAACAATTCGCCGTTATCCGAAAGCGCCGAAAACGGCACGTTGTGCGCGCCCGGCATATGGCCGGAGCGGATGCCGGGGCGCGGCTCCGGCTCGGTGCCGGCAAAACGGCCAGGCGAGCGCGCGTCGGCGATCTGGCTCTCCCTCGTCTCGACGATCCGGCGCATGTCGGCAAGGCTGGCGACGCGGGCGGCATCGAAGTTGGCATAAAACACGCAAGGCGCGATCTTCGTCGGCTCCGCCGTCACCGGCCGTCCGGCGGCTTTCCAACGATCGAAGCCGCCGTCGAGTATATAGACCTGGAACACGCCCATGACGCGAAACAACCACCAGGCGCGCGGTGCAGAAAAGAACCCTGGCCCGTCGTAGACAACAATCGTGTCATCGGCCGAAATACCCATCGCGCCGACATATTGCGCGAAATGCTGCGGCGACGGCAGCGTGTGCGGCAGAGCCGCGTCGGGGTCCGAAACCGCATCCTGGTCGAGGAAGCCGGCGCCTGGAATATGCGCTGCGTCATACTCGGCGCGCGCGTCACGCTTTTGCGCCGGCAGATACCAGGACGCGTCGACAATCGTCAGGCCCGGTTCGCCGAGCCGCTTCTGCAACCAATCGGCATCGATGGTGAAAGGACTGTCGTCGGCCATCTTTCTCTCCTGTCCCGCCTGTCGCAGTCCTATATCAGGCTGGCGGCATAGGACCAAAGCGAATGCGGAAGCGCCGGTTCTCGCGGCCCTTCTTCTCGATCTTGCCGATATGGATCTCGCCGATTTCGCTGGTGCTCTTTACATGGGTGCCGCCGCAAGGCTGGCTGTCGATCGAAGCGTTCTCGCCGATGCAGACCAATCGGATCTTTCCCGTGCCAGCCGGGGGCCGCACATTCTTGGATTTCACCAAGCCCGGATTGGATGCCAGTTCCTCGTCGGAAATGAGCCGGGTGAAGATCGGGTGGTCGGCTCGCACCAGCTCCATCAGTCTGGCCGTCACGTCTTCCTTGGTAAAGCCGGCGTCCGGGATGTCGAAATCGATACGGCTGTCGTCCTCGGAAACCGCGGCGCCGGTGATCGGGAACGGACAGACGACGGTAAGCAGGTGGCAGGCAGAATGCATGCGCATCAGCAACTGCCGCCGCGGCCAGTCGATGGCGAGCCTCATGCGCTCGCCCACCTTTGGAACTGTCTGCTCCGGCGCCGGCACATGGATGATCTCGTCCTTGGTTTCGCCGGTGATCGTAGCGGCAATCGCTATGCCGGTGCCATCGGCGCGTTCGAGGCTGCCGGTGTCGCCCGGCTGCCCGCCCGATGTGGCGTAAAACACCGTCCGGTCCAGAATGATGCCGCCGCGATCGTTTACTGCGACGACGGTGGCGTCGGCCGTCCCCAGATAGGCGTCGTCACGAAACAGCGCCTCGGTCTTGTGCGCCATCATGCAACCCTTTCGAACGGTACCGAAATCGTGGTCCGTTGCTCCATCCAGCCCGGCACCGGCAGCTTCTTTTCGCGCAGGAATTCAGGATTGAACAGCTTCGACTGGTAGCGCGTGCCGTAGTCGCAAAGCATGGTCACGATGGTGTGGCCGGGGCCTAGCTCGCGCGCCAGGCGAATGGCGCCGGCAATGTTGATGCCCGTCGAACCGCCAACGCAAAGCCCCTCCTCCTGGATCAGGTCGAATACGATCGGCAGTGCGTCCTCGTCGGGGATCTGGAAGGCAAAATCGGGTGTAAAGCCTTGGAGGTTGGCGGTGATCCGCCCCTGCCCGATGCCTTCGGTGATCGAACTGCCCTCGGATTTCAGCTCGCCGCTGGTGTAGAAGGAATAGAGCGCTGCCCCCAGCGGATCGGCCAGCGCGATCTTGACCTGGCTGTTTTTTGCCTTCAGCCCGAAACCGACGCCTGCCAGAGTGCCGCCGGAACCGACCGCCGACACGAAACCATCCACCTTGCCGTCAGTCTGGTTCCAGATTTCTTCGGCCGTGGTGCGGATATGGCCGTCACGGTTGGCGACATTGTCGAACTGGTTGGCCCAGATCGCGCCGTTTGGCTCGGTCTTCGCCATCTGCTCGGCCAGCCGGCCCGACAGCTTCACGTAGTTGTTCGGGTTCTTGTAGGGCACGGCGGGCACTTCGATCAGCTCGGCGCCGAGCAGTTTGATCGTATCCTTCTTCTCCTGGCTCTGGGTGTCGGGAATGACGATTACCGTGCGGTAGCCGAGTGCCTTGGCAACCAGTGTCAATCCGATGCCGGTATTTCCGGCCGTCCCCTCGACGATGACGCCGCCGGGCCGCAGCAGCCCGCGCTGCTCGGCATCGCGGATGATAAACAGGCCGGCGCGGTCCTTGACCGACTGCCCGGGATTCATGAATTCGGCCTTGCCCAGGATCTCGCAGCCGGTTGCTTCCGAGGCCTTGTTGAGGCGGATCAGGGGCGTGTTGCCGATCACGTCGATCACAGAACGGGGCATGGAGATTCCTTTGTGGGTGCGGCGAAACCCTAGAAACCCGAAGCTTCGGTTTCAAGGCAAGAATTTGCCTGGTCCAGTCGCATTTCGCACACTGCAATTCCTGCAGCCAGGAGCGCCCGGCCGGTATTCATTTCAACCATGTACCGAAAAGCACTCTTTTCATTCGATTTCTTCACCGCTAGAGCACAGGCTAAGAAGAGCCGGCGGGGCGCAACATGACACTCTATCGGGCCAATCCGAAGCATGGCGTCGCCTGGATTACGGGCGGCAGCAGCGGTATCGGCCGTTCGCTGGCCAAGGATCTTGCCGCTCAGGGCTATGTCGTCGCGGTGACTGCGCCCGATGACCATCCGATCGATACGCTCATCGTCGAAACGGCGCAGATGGCGGGCCGTGTCGCAGCCTATCCTTGCGACGTGACCGACGAAAAACGCATGGCGAAGACGGTTGCAGCGATCGAGAAAGATCTCGGTCCGATCGTGTTGGCAGTGTTCAACGCTGGAAGCTATATCGCAACGCCGGGCGAGGATCTTGTGGCGCGCAATTTCCGTCGGTCTTTCGAAGTCAATTATTTCGGCATCATCAATGGCCTGGTGCCTGTCATCGAACGCATGCGCGTGCGCTCGCGCGGCCATGTCGTGCTGATCGGTTCGGTTACCGCCTATTTCGGCTGGCCCACCACCGCCGCCTATGGCGGCACCAAGGCGGCAGTCAATATCCTGGCCGAGTCGCTGAAATACGATTTCGACAAGATGAACGTCCGCATCCAGGTGATTAATCCGGGCTTTGTCGACACGCGGCTGACTGAGAAGAACTTCCTGCCGATGCCGGGATTGATGCCGGTCAATCTGGCCTCGCGCCGCATCGCGCAAGGCATCGAATACGGCGGCTTCGAAGTCACTTTCCCACGCCGCCTGAGCTGGACGCTGAAGCTGCTTAGGATGCTGCCGAGGCCGTTCTGCCGATGGGTGATCAGCACGGTCACCCGCTGGAATGCGCGGCCACTGAATTTCGACCGCAAGCCACCGGTCGAATAGGATCGGTGACGGGGCGATGGATCGTGTTTGCGGGTCGCTGGGGCGCCACGTCATCGCCGGCGACGCGCTGTCGCCATCGACCACGGCTTTCCTCGCGCAGCGGATCGTCGTGTGGGTCGAGGCGGTGGTGAAGTGAACCAAAGGCCTCAAGCAAGAGGGGGGGGGCGCGCCCGGCCAGGGGACGCGCGAAAGTAATTTTTTAAAAAAACAAAGAAAGTAGAAACCCAACCACAGCCTATATTTACAACCCCCCGGGCGGCGGGAGGCGGCCCAC
>NZ_JAMYRY010000020.1:0-115884 GCF_040321655.1 Mesorhizobium sp. M0306
GCGCCAGCCTTTATCAGGAGATCACCGACCGCATCATTGCCGAACTGGAGCGCGGCACCGTGCCATGGGTCAAGCCATGGGGCAGGGCAAAGGCAGGCCTTGGCCTGCCGAGGAATGCATCCACGGGCGCCAGCTGCAGCAAAAGAACAGCAGCTGTCGCAGCATGGCTGAACAAGGGGCATCTTGTCGGCGTCGAGAAGCTCCGTGCTCGCCTTACGCAGGCGCATGCTCTGACATAACGTCCGGGAGACTGATGCCGGGCATTCCATCAACAATACCCAACAGCCATCCTGATCCAAAGCGCATCTAAGCACGTCCATTTCAGGCGTTAGTCGAGGCCGCATTGACCAGGGGTACCTTCTTGGTCCGCTGGAGGAGGGCGGCCGCCCGTCGACAACGGCTTCATTCAAGTGTCGCCCGTGCAGGGACGACCGTAAAAAGGGCGCACGAGGCGCCCTTATTTCCGATCGGCTATCAGCAGCCGCCTTCACCTTTCGTTGTTAGAAGCGGTAGGTGACACCTGCGCCTATCAACCAGGGATCGAGCTCCGCCTTTCCCGTCAGCTTCGCGCCGTCGACCGTGACGTCGAAGTCTGGCTTGAGGAAAAGCTTCTTCACGTCGAAGTTGACGCCCCAGTGCTGATCCACCATGTAGTCGAATCCGACCTGCAGCGCGGTGCCGAACGTATTCTTAACCTTGAGAGCATCGGCACTGCCGGCACCCTGGTTATAGAAGATCGTGTAGTTCACGCCGGCGCCTAAATAGGGCTTGAACGCGCCTAAATCGGTAAAATGATACTGCAATGTGAGCGTAGGCGGCAGCAGCCGAACCTTGCCGATATTGCCCAGCCCGCCGATCGTACCTTGGCCCCCGATGTTTGCATAGGTGGTGCCGAGTATGAGCTCGGCGGCGATGTTGTCCGTGAAGAAATAGGAGATATCGAGTTCCGGCGTCACGGTGTTCGAATACGAAAGATCGGAGCCGGGCACTGCATTTGCGTAGCCCGAATCCTCAGTGACGACCCCCAACGCACGCAGGCGGATCTGCCAAGGGCTTGGCGCTTCCGTGACCGAGCCTCCCGCCTGCGGGACGCTGGCCGCTTGCGCAAGGTCCGCCGCGACGGCCTGCTGTCCCATCACAATGAGGACAACGGCCGCTGTTACTCCCCGCGCCGCGCGCATTTGGTTTCTCGCCATGATATTCTCTCCTTGCTCTTCAGAAATGTGGACTGAATTACGAAAAATCTTGCTCGAATTGCTTGATATTGGCGGAGCGCTCATGCCCAGTTTGCTTCGCGGCTGCGACCGCATGTTCGGCGGGCATGATCATGGGATGATTTCTCCTCTTTCCGTGCCGCAGCTTTCCGTGCCGCAGCGCGTTTTGCGGACTGCGCTGCAGGTGTCGTGCCAAATGAGAAAATCATTTCATAACAATGCGATCACCCTGATGGCGCTGTGTCTCATATCCGACATCGTCGAAGATCCGACAACGAACGCAGCCGTGACCGCCTGATAGAACCTCCTGTGCGAGCTCGGTGGGCACTGCGGAATAGCAGTGAAGCTCACCGCGAAACTGGCCGAGCTTCGGATCGACAGCGGTGACGGGGCGATCGACGACCACTACGTCGCCGGCCCGGCACAGCCTGAGGACTCCGCGGCGGCGACATCAAATAACATCGTTTACGATGGCTACATCCTGGCCCACCGGTGGGCGCGCAAAAGACTGCTTTGCGGCCTCATCCCTCCGCCTGGATTGAGTCCCAGGGACCGAATGGCGCACGTGCTTTTGGAACCGGCAGAGTGGTTATAACGCAATTGTCTTCCGGCTATCTTTACAGAGATTCGACAATCCAGTTGGTGAAGGTCCATATCGCGCAATCATTGATGCGCTTAGGTCTGGGCATGCGCCCATCCGCAAGCATCTCATCAAGAGCATCGATCCGACACCGACATAGAGAATTGCTTTCCCATGAGGGCGGCGGACATGAGATTGCGTCACTCTTCTGATTGCGGCCTCCGAGGATGTCGGGATCGAGCCAGTGCAACGGCACGATAGGGCGAAGGATCTGGCAGCTCTTGCAACTGCCGACCTCAATGGACAAGGCATATCGCGATCTGTCCGGCAGAGACACAGGGTTCTGCACTGTCCGTTCATGAAGACTGTGCTGGTCTCCATAAGAGAAGTATTCTGGTGCAGAAGGTGCCCGATTAGCTATTCGGAAAAAGGCGACATCGACGTGCGATCGGGCGCCGCCGTGAGGCGTCCCCCTCAATGTCGGATTTCCGACAGGATCGAAAATTCGCCAACCCATTGTTAATAAAGTTTTCCTTCTCTGGCACGGCCCATGCATGAGGTTCTGCGAACGCATCAGCGAGACCTCCTCCATGATCATGCGCACCGCAAACGCCGTCGCCGCAGTGAAAACTGCGCTCTCGCCTGCCATCAAGCCGCCGAAAGGCCGGCGCGTCATGGTTGAGGCGGGCGATTGCGCCTGCTTCAAACACCTTAATGGGCTTGAAAAGCGTCTCGCGTGACGGCAACGCGGGCATCCAGACGGGCGAAAAGGACATACGTCGTTGCCCCACGTCCCCGGCATGACCGTCGATTGTCACCGCGCTGGAATGCTCGGGTCGACATTCGACGAACCGAACGCGCTGGACAAATTCTCGCAAATCCGGTCGGCACCGGGGCTCGAAAACGCCCGCGAGGGGGAGCCCAATCGCTGTGGCCGATATTCGCCGCGAACAACCCGCCGAGTGGGAAAAAACCTATAGGAGCAAAGCAAGTGGAGCTATCTTGCATTGGAGTCGGTGCTGGGCCGTCTAATTTGAGCCTTGCGTGTCAGATACACGAGCAAGTTGGGCAAGGGGCAGTGTTCCTGGATCGGCAAGTCGACTTCCGCTGGCATCCAGGCATCGCTTTCGATTCCTCGGAGCTCCAGGTCAGCCACTTCAAGGATCTGGTCACGCTGGTGAATCCCCGATCAGCCTACACTTTCGTAAACTTCCTGCACGAGGAAGGGCGTCTGTATCACTTCCTGAACGCACAGTTCGAAGCCGTGCTCAGAGTTGAGTTCGAGCAATACCTGAAATGGGTGTTCCATAGGAACCCACTTGTGCGTGGCGGCGAGACGGTGCGCGAAATCCGCTTTGACGGCGAGTTTCGGGTGCGGACGGATAAGGCGGTTCTCGGCGCCAGAGACGTCGTGGTCAGCATTGGCAAGCAGGCGCGAATCCCGCCTCAGTTTCAGGGCTGGACTGGACGCAACCTTTTCCACTCATCTGTTTTACTGCACATCCATCCTGAGGTGCGGAGAAAGCATGTCTGCGTGGTTGGCGGAGGCCAGTCGGGAGCCGAGGTGATGTTGCACCTTATCGGCCTGCCGAAAGAACGGCGGCCTGCCTCGATCACTTGGGTCTCGCAGCGCGAAAACTATCTGCCTCTGGACAACAGCCCGTTCACAAACGAGTTGTTCATGCCCTGCTTTTCGGATCGTTTCGCGGCGATGAGCGAGTCGCAGCGTAAGCTGCTCCTGCGGCGTTTCGTGCTTGCCTCGGACGGCATTTCGGAAAGCACGTTGCGCGCGATCTATCAGGCGCTGTACCGCCACGCATTTTTCGAACCAAACCGATGCGACATCACACTGCGGCCGGGCTGCACCGTCTCGCACTGCATCAACGCCGGCGCGGGTCACAGGCTGACCCTGCAGCACGGCATGGACGAGGTCGAAGAAGTCACGGCTGACATCGTCATCCTGGCCACCGGTTACGAGAACGCGGTGCCAGACTTCTTGGAACCCATCGCGCACCGGCTGGAGCAGATCGACAATGAATTAGCTATTCGCGAGGATTTTTCGGTGAGCTGGGACGGACCGCGTGGCAGACGCATCTTCGTACAAAACGCGAGCCTCGGGCAGCGCGGCCTGGCCGATCCGAACCTAAGCCTGCTGGCCTGGCGCGCGCGCCGCATCCTCGATAGCCTTCTTGGGCGCGCGCCATGCGCGAACCCCGAGCATCCTGGCTTCATCAGCCATACCTCGATCGAGAGCTGGCCCGCCTCCGCAGCCGAAGAAATGGGCAGCGGGATATGACTCGTAGACTTTTGATCATCGGCGGTGGCATCCTAGGAATGATGTCCGCCTCCGCTGCGGCGAAGGCCGGAGGCTTCTCCGAAATCATCGCGACCGAACAAGCCCTTGGACCAAGCGGCGCATCGTCTTATTCTGGGGGCGTGCATTTCCCCTACGGTCTTCAAGACCGTACCAGGTCGCTCACTCGGAAGAGAGCCGTGGCCTTGGCGGCCATGGCTGGGTCGGCGGTCAGCGGATGGTGCCGGCCTTTAGCGATGCGTGTCGTGGCTGGACCGGGTGAAGCGACTGTTCCGGCTCAGTTTACGGAACCCCTGGACCCGGCTGAGCCTGACATAGGCAGTCTCGCGCCGAGCTTCTGCGGACAATATCCGCCGGAGCGGAACGCACTTAGCATCGCCGTCCCACATGACGTGAGTCCGTCTCGGTGGACCCGCAACTTGACCAGCGCCCGACTGCCCTAATTGGGATGTCCGACCAACCAGTCTTTCCAACAGGAGGCTTTTCGCATGTTGACTGATGCACAAAGAGAAAAGTGGCAGAAAGACGGATACGTCAGGCTCGAAAGGTTCTTCGCTCCAGCGGCTCAGGAAGATATCTCTACTTTTGTCGAAGATATGTCACGCTGGGATGTCAGCGATGAAAAATGGCTCATTTGGTTCGAGAAGACGACGGACAATCGAAAGATCATCTCCAAGATCGAGAATTTTCTCGACTTCCATGATCCATTGCGTCGTTTGCTCTTAGAAGATCAGCGCATAAAGTCAGCGGTCGAGGATTTGCTTGGCGAAGAATCGCGCAGGCTCAAGGAGTTGCTGATTTTCCACTACCCCGACAGCGGCGGCTATCTCCCGCATCAGGACATTTATCACATTCCACACAAACTCCCCGACCGGATGGTCCATGCGGTGGTTGCCATAGGCATCGACGACTCCGACCCGGAAAACGGCGGGCTTTTCTTCAGCCCCGGCAACCACAAGAAGGGGGTGTTTCCCATGGATGCCGGTGGGGTGATCGATCCTCAAGTCGCCGAAATGTTCTCCTGGGAACCCGTAGTATGGAAGGCTGGCGACATCTTCATCTTCGACGATTACGCACCGCACTACTCACGACCGAACAAAAGCAATCGTTCGCGGCGGACACTCTACTTGGTGTTCCAGCGTGCTTCAACCGGTGGACCGACCCGCGCTGAATATAACGTGCTTAAGCGCGCCCTTAACCCGCCCGAGGGCAAAGTGGCCGATCTCGACAAACTCAAGCCCCCAAATGGCATTTTCTATCGCGATTGAGCTCACGCAGCCAGGCGGAGGCATGCACACGAAACTGATCGACCGCTCAAAAATGCGCGGAGAGTATGGCGTTCTGATTTGCGGGCTCGCGGAGCATCGACCGCAGCCCGTTACGACGCTTTGGCACGTGGATTGTGGAGGTGGTCGCAGGGCGGTCTTCTATGACGCCTACAGCCCGACTGGCGCCCCCCTCGTCGCCCGCCTGGCGGCCCAGAGCCGCATTATTCTGGCCGGGACCGCCAATGGGTTGGGCTGCCGCTTCTCTCCACAAATTGCACCGGAGGCTGTTGCGTTGGCAGCCGAAGATCCCACTGCTTCAACAGCTTAGGTTCGTCATGCGCAAATACACGTTTTCTCGAACGGAGCTGTCGCGGGCGTTCGGTATCGACATGGCCACGCTTGGAACGGGAAGCGCTCGCACGGGGTTTTCATTCGGAAAGGTTGGACCCGGCGTCACATCCGAGCCCCATCGGCACGACGAAATCGAGGCCTTCGTGGTCCTGTCTGGCGCGGGCAAGGTCACGACCGACCGTGGGGAAATCTCGGTCGAGGCGGGCGATGTCGTTCTGTTCCACCCTTTTGAAGCGCATGTGCTGCGCAACGATGGGGACGAAGACCTAAATTTCGTCGATGTCTACTGGCGAGACGGCGAGGCCGCCCTTGATGCCGCTGCAAAGACCACGGCTCCACGCGGGCCGATCTTCGTCTTCTCCACGCCGCCAACGCCAAATGGCGATCTGCATCTGGGGCATCTTTCTGGCCCCTATTTCGGCGCCGACGTCTATACTCGTTTCCTGCGCATGAAAGGAGTCGAAGCATATCACCTCACTGGAAGCGATGACAACCAGAGCTACGTCACGACACGCGCCGATGCCGATCAATCGACGCCTGCAAACGTGGCGCACTACTACGCCGACGAGATTCGCGCCACGCTTGAACTTTTCGATTGTGAGGTCCACAGCTTCCAACTCACGACGGGCGATGACGGTTATTGCGAGTTTCAAGCCGCGTGTTTCCGCAGTCTTCTGAGCAGCACGGCAGTAGATCTGCGCCAGAGCCCTGCGCTTTTCGATGCTGTGACAGGCCACTATCTTTACGAGCCGGATGTTAGCGGCCTCTGCCCCGATTGCGGCGGCTCCGCCGGTGGCAACATCTGCGAGGAATGCGGCGCCCCAAACCTTTGCCACGACTTGGGTGCAGCCCGGTCACGGCAGTCTGCCGAGGCGCCGCTGGTCGGCTCCGTCCGCCGCCCGGAACTTGCCTTGGACCGATGCTACGACAATATCGACCGGCATCTAAGGGCGTCGGGCGTCCCGCTACGGATCTTGGATCTCTTCGCGCGCCTACGCCGACGCGGCAACTTTTCAGTGCCCATTACCCACCCCTCGGACTGGGGCCTGCCCGCCGAAGGGTTCCCGGGGCAAGTGATCTGGGTCTGGCCGGAAATGGCCTTCGGTTTTCTTTACAACATCCAGGCGCTCGGCCGCTTGCTGGGTCGCGACTGGAAGGCGGAGATGCCCGGCAACGACTGGCAGATTGTCCATTTCTTCGGCTTCGACAATTCGTTCTACCACGCGCTACTCTACCCCGCTCTTTACGCCGAGGTCTTCTCCCACTGGACGCCACGCATCCACTATCACGTCAACGAGTTCTACCTGCTCGACGGCAAGAAGTTCTCAACCAGCTGCCGCCATGCGGTCTGGGGCAAGGAGGTTCTGAGCCCAAAGACAGTCGACGTCGTGCGCCTCCATTTGGGCCTGACACGCCCGGAAGGTGAGCGGACGGATTTCTCGCTGGACGCGCTGCGCCGCACCGAGAACCAGGTGTTCCAAGGGATCTGGCTGAACTGGCTTGATGCGTTGAACCAGGAAATCAAGCAGGATTTTGGCGGCCGTGTACCCGATGCAGGCGACTGGAGCCCGGCCGACCGCGCCTTCTTTGCTCGGATAGAGATCTATCGCGCGGCGATGGAACGCGCCTATTCGGACCAAGGCCTCTCGGTCCGGCGCGCGGCCGCTCAGGTCTGCGATTTCGTGCGCGATTGCGTGATCTACCGTCGGGCGCAAGACTATGCGGCGGCGCGGCGTTTCTATCCCGCCCGCAATCGGACTTCGCTAGCCCTTCAGACGACGGCCGCTGCGATCCTGGCACCGACACTCGCTCCGCTGATGCCCCGATTCGCCAGAACGCTGGCGCGAGGCATCGATGGCGTCTCAACCGAAACATGGCCCCGATCCGTCCAGCGCCTTGCGCCCGGGACGCGCTTTGATCTCGGACCCGTGTTGGTGTTCTACGCCAAATCCGGCAATCCTCATCTCGATGAGGAGGAAGCTCCATGAGCCCAAAGGTGCACCAGTGAGCTATCCCAATCTCGACCAGATCTGCGCGGCAATCAAAGCCGATGATGCCAAATATCTTTACTCGCTGTCACTGGCGACCGAAGCCGCTATCAGCGGACCTGAACCAACGCATCGTCGACACCCTGGCCCGCGCCTTCGAAGACCGCTCGGCCGATCGCTTCCCAGCCCTCGCTGTTTCGTGCCGCAAATGCCGTGTGGGCTCGACTGCGCTGACCAACCTGTTCGGCATCGCGGGATTTCCGTCCTCCAGCCGGTCAAGACTGTCATGCGGTTCGAGGCGCTTGGTCAACCTGGCGCGCCCTGGATCGTGCGCCGATCACCGGAAATGTCGAATGCGAATGCCTGCCTGATGGTATCTTCGATTTTGTCCGAGCCTGTACTGGCGCGGCAGTCGGCCGAAGAACAACTGAGCTACTGACAATCGGAAGGTAGCAGGTTCAAAATTCTGCCCCAGAAACCGGATATTGCGCACAACCAGCGTTCACGATCGCGATGGTGCACAAGCTTCCAACCAGACCCGCGCAAAGACAGCCCGTCGCCTGAAGATAGTCGGCGAGGGCCGCCAAATCCCTCGCAAGCGTATCCTCCGTCACATGCACGCCGTCTTCGCCGACAATGCAGACGCTTGTCTCGTCGAGAGATAAGTCCAGCCAGGGTGCTCCTTCAGGATTGCGTGTTTGCTCGGGTACGGAGCCGCCCCTCAGTTCCCAATCGAGGAGCGAGCCTACAATTCCCATATTTGGAGATCTCTCGCTAGGTTACCCGGTCTGTGAACCCTGCAAGCCGAAAATTCAGATGCCGCCCATGCAGAGATATTTCATTTCGAGGTAGTCCTCGAGGCCATGGCGGGATCCCTCCCGCCCGATGCCGGACTGTTTTATCCCACCGAACGGCGCCGCTTCTGAAGACATCCGGCCGGTATTTACCCCGACCATTCGATATTCCAAGGCCTCGGCCACACGCCAGACACGCTTCAGGTTGGAGGCATAAAAGTAGGCCGCGAGGCCGTAGATCGTGTCGTTGGCCTCACGCACGACCTGATCCGCATCTTTGAAGCGAATAATCGGGGCCAGCGGCCCGAATGTCTCTTCTTGCGCGACGGTCATCTCGCTGGAGACACCGGTCAGGACTGTCGGTTGGAAAAACGTGCCATTCGTGCCGATGCGTTTGCCCCCGCAGCGAATTGCGCCGCCTTTGGCGACGGCATCGGCAATATGGGATTCGATCTTGGCCAATGCGTCCTTGTCGATGAGCGGTCCGATGTCCACTCCGGGAGCGAAACCATCACCAACTTGAAGTTGGCGAGCCCGTTGCACGAATTTCTCGACGAACTCGTCGTGAACGCCCGACTGGACGTAAAGGCGGTTCGCCGAAACGCAGGTCTGGCCGGCATTGCGGAACTTCGCCTGGATCGCACCGTCAACCGCGGCATCGATATCGGCATCATCGAAGACGATGAAAGGTGCATTGCCGCCGAGCTCAAGGCTGACTTTTTTGATCTGGTCCGAGCACTGGCGCATGAGCAGGCGCCCGATCTCAGTCGACCCGGTGAAGCTGATCTTGCGGACCTTGGGATTGCTACAAAGTTCGCGGCCGACCGCGTCACCTTCGGACGCATAGATCAGGTTGACGACGCCTTCGGCAAGCCAGCCTGATGGGCGAGGGCGAACATTGCTCCCGCCACGAGCGGCGTCTGTTCAGCGGGCTTGAGGACGATCGTGCAGCCCGCCGCCAAGGCTGGCGAGATTTTGCGCGCCACCATCGAGGCCGGGAAATTCCATGGCGTTATCGTGCCAACAACTCCGATGGGCTGCTTGATTACCAGCATTCGGCGGTCCATCGATGGTGCGGAGATCGTCTCGCCATAGACGCGATTGGCCTCCTCGGCGTACCATTGCAGATACGCCGCAGCATGCGATATCTCCGACTTGGCTTCGGCAAGCGGCTTGCCCATCTCCGCGATGAGAATCGCGGCGAGATCGTCGGCGTGGTCGATGATCAACTGATGCCATCGCCATAGAACGTCGCTGCGCTCACGTGCGGTCAGCCCTGCCCATCCAGGCTGCGCGACATAGGCCTTGTCGATCGCAGCGCATGTCTCCTCGACCCCCATGTCGGGTAGTTCTGCCAGCACTTCGCCAGTCGACGGGTTGAGGACCTCGAATGTCCGCTCGCTAATCCGCGTGCCAAGTGCCGGCAGGCGATCAATGGGTCCAAACAGGTCGGGGGATCTCAGGTGACGGATCATCGGCAGGCACAGGGGCAATACCGGATTCCTCCTCAACGCAGCAGGTATATATAGCAGGTGCGGTGTGTACTCCGCGACGTCCGGGTTCCTTATAGGGCCTCGGCCAGACAGCTGGTAGACCACGGTACCCGACTGCAAGGGAGAATACCTGAATACGCTAGAAGATGCCTCGCGGTTCTACTAGTCGAACGATTGAACAACGGACATCGGCTTCGCCAGCCGCGCGGAGTGGATGCTGGTGGCCTGCGCCTACAATCTGCGGACCACGAATCGGCGACTCTATCCACTCGAAGAGAGGCTGGCCTGAGGAGGAGCGCACCCCAATAATGACGCCTGAACCGGCAAATGCCTGGCAAGGCCCGCGAAAACCGCTCCTCGCGGCTTTAACAGATCCCGTTTACCGGGCGAGCGCCCGGAAGATGAGAAAGAGGATGGAGAGGAACAGGGTGGCGAAGGCGCGCCGAGGGAAGACCGGCCGGCGCATTTGCATCGGGATGGAGCTCATGATCAATTCCCCGCCTGTTGCTGCGGCAAAAGATAGCCTGTCGTCGAATGGTCGAGCACCAGATAACGCGCGGCGACCGCCTTGACCTCGTCGGTGGTGACCTTGCGGACGCGGTCAGGCCTCTCGAGCACGTCCTTCACATTGCCACCGGTGGTGAGCGTCTTGCCATAAATGTTGGCGATGTGGTCCAGCTCGTCGTGCGCAAAAATCACCGAGCGGATATAGCGGTCTTTGGCCTTGTCCAGCTCGTCGCTGGTGACGCCATCCTTGGCGATCCGGGCGACTTCGGCAACGGCCGCCGCTTCGAGATCGACGAGCTTTGCATCGCCGCGCGGCGAGCCGGAGATGGTGAAATTGGTGTCGTCTAGCATGGTGCCCTGGAAGGAGGCGCCGGCCGCCGAGGCTATGCCTTGCTTGACGACAAGCTCCTGATATAGCCGGCTGCGGTTACCGCCGCCGAGGATCTCGGCCAGCAGGTCGAGCGCCTCGGCCTCGCCGGGCTCTGCCGTATGATAGGACGGCACCACCCATTGAGTGGAAAAGCTCGGCACCGAAACGCGCGCATCGGTCAGCGTCACTGTGCGCCTGGTGTTCTGCTCCGGCTCGACCGGACGGTTGCGCGGGGGCAGGTCCGGCCCGCGCACAACCTTGCCATAGGTCTTCTCGGCCAGCGCCTTCACCGTCTCAGGCTCTACGTCGCCGGCCACCACCAGCACGGCGTTGTTCGGTCGGTAGTATTTGTTGTAGATGGTGAATGCGTCGGTGCCGTTCAGCTTCTCCATCTCCTGCATCCAGCCGATGACCGGAATGCGATAGGGCTGGTTCTGCCGCAACGTCGCGTTGACCTCCTCGTCCAGCAGAGCATGCGGGTTCGTCTCTCTGTGCCAACGGCGCTCCTCCAGGATCACGTCGCGCTCGGTCTTTATATCATCGTCGTTGAGGATGAGGTTGAACATGCGATCGGCCTCGAAGCCCATCATCTCACCCAACGCCGAGGGCGCCACCGTCTCGAGGAAGGTGGTGTAGTCATAGGCGGTGAAGGCGTTATTGTAGCCGCCGATGGCTGAGACGGCTCGGTCGAACTCGCCGGCGGCGTGGTTGGTCGTCGCCTTGAACATCAGATGCTTGAGGAAATGGGCAAGGCCTGATTTGCCGGGTGGCTCGTCGGCGCTGCCGATCTTGTACCAGACCATATGAGTGACGATCGGCGCGCGGTGATCGGGGATGACGATCACTTCCATGCCGTTGTCGAGCAGGAAATCCGTCACCTTGCCGCCGTCGGTGGCGGCTAGAGCCGGAGCGGTCGTCACCAGGGCCAGCGCGGTGGCAATGAACGCCCTGCGCAGCCAGGTGGACGATCGATGGCTGCGGTTGTGGTGGCTGGTCGAAAGGCAAGGTTCGAGGCAAAGTGATTTGTTCCTCATTTTGATGAAGGCGCTGCGTCCCCGTCTCCTCGCGTGGGAGGATCGGCGGGCAGCGCCGAGCCAGATGAATAAGCTCTTCATGGGACCAAGCCTTACTCGAGCCTCATCTTTGGATGGACCCAGGAGACCTGCGGGAGTATTTCTCGGTGAGGTGATCATGGGACGGGATTCTCCTTGGTCCGCGACGCCTTGCGGATGACCAAGCATGCACCGTGCCAGATCAGAAAACCGTTCGAGGCAGTGGACAAATAGGGCTCTGCCATGTTGCGCATCCGACATTGTCGGACATCGGACAGGGCCGAACGCGACGCGCGCGGCTGAGAATATCTTCTTCGTTCGGAAGACGATTGGGCGCGCTGCCGGGGGAGGGGTATAGGATGCGCTTCGAATGGCCGCTGCACTGACGGTGAGAATGGAGATGTTGGTCGCCCCAGCGGGACCCTGTCCTCGACAGCCAGACCGGGTCGATGCTGAAGGGCAGAGGCGTGAGCAGCCCAGCCAACTCGAACCCGGAGCCTGCTCGCGCGCTAGGACGGATCTGATCCAAAAATCGGCAAGTTGGGCGATATCCGCGAGGCGCTGGAAAACGAAGATCGTAGGACTCGGGCGGGAAAAAACGATGCGGTCGCGCGCTTCTGGCGTAATGCGCCTGCCGCGAGGCCGTTGAGCCTGATGAGTTGCTGCGGGAAAGGGGAGTGTTTGCGCGGGACCTTGTCAAACGTAAGAAACAACCGTCGAGCTCGCCGTAGAGGGGCATGCAGGCACGTCTGTCGCTGGAGGACAGCAGCACGGAAGCTGTCCGCGCTTGCCGTCGTCGCTGGGTACCAAACAGGAGAATTTGGCGGTCGCGGTCGAATTCATCTGCGCAAATACCGACTGGCTGTGCTCGGTTTGCCGGCGAACAGATTTTGCCTTCTTTGCGGCTGCAAACGCATCCCTGGCGGCGTGGTCCCTTAGGTCAAGAGCATCGGGTGAGTAACAGCCTGATCCTGCTCAATCTGATACGCGCCAACCGCCTCGCCGGATTGTGGAACCGCTCGCGGGTAGCTTCTACCACAAACAGCAAGGTCATGAAATCAAGTAGGAAGTCGTCGATCGCTTGGGCGATTGTTTCTGACTTGCCCTTGAACTGGTCCAGCAAAACGCGCGCGTTATCGATCGCTTCCACGCTGGTGGCATCGATCAACCCCTCGACCCTCTTGAAACAATCCAATTCGAAACTCCTTCAAGCGCTTGCCAAGCCGTTATGCACGAAGGTAGCTCCGTGAACTACCCGGCCTTTGACCTGGCGGCACGAGCAGCGGTCGGCCTTACGTCCCGTGCCTCCAAGCACAGCCCTAGACGTGGCGCTGAGGAGCGTTGGAAGGATCGGGCGCTTCCGGCCATGCTCGAGCGGTAGTGTAGGACAGTGCTTGCTGGCGACTACGGCCAAAATGGAGTGCGCCAGCTGATCGGGGCTTAACAATTTTTCGCTTTTTGCTGCGCCCAAGTCTCGGCTATGAGTCAGGCAGGCCTAATGGCCTGCCCGACGTTGCAATTGTTAAGGAGGAACACGTATATGCCTACTGGAACGGTAAAGTGGTTCAACAGCACCAAGGGGTTTGGATTTATCCAGCCCGACAATGGCGGTCCGGATGTTTTCGTCCACATTTCCGCTGTCGAACGCGCGGGCCTCTCGACCCTCGCTGACGGCCAGAAGATCAACTATGAGATCGAGCAGGATCGCCGCACCGGCAAATCCTCCGCTGGCAGCCTCAGCAAAGCTGGTTGAAATTTTCTCCTGCGTCCTGGCAAGAGTGGGCGCGTAGGTCCGGAGGTCCTCACGGCCGCTCGATAGGAGCGAGCAAAAACTGAGGGCAGCAGATTGCTGCAGGCGTCGCGAATTCCTCATGAAACAAAAAAGGAAGGCGGGGTTGGCCCCGCCTTTTTATATGACGATATGACGCGCAGATTAAGCCGATGGCTGCAACGCTCCAGAACGAATCTCCATTGCCGAAATCAAGCCGCGACCTTCTTGCGGGTTCGCTTCGTCGGCGCCGGCTCCGGCGCTTCCGGCGCTTTCGGTTTGCGGCCGAGCCCCATTGTCTTGGCCAATGACGAGCGCGCCGCGGCGTAGTTCGGCGCGACCATGGGATAATCCGCCGACAGGCCCCATTTGGCCCGATATCCATCCGGCGTCAGCCCATAGTGGGTCGACAGATGGCGCTTTAGCGATTTGAATTTCTTCCCGTCCTCAAGGGAGATGATGTAGTCCGGTGTCACCGACTTCCTGATCGGGACTGCAGGCGTAAGGGCAACCGGCTCTTTTGCAGAGACACCTTCCGCCGTCCCTTTCAGAGCCGCGTGCACTTGGCCGATGAGGGCAGGGAGATCCCCCACCGGGATCGGATTGTTGGAGACATAGGCTGAGACGACATCGGCCGTGAGCTCGATGAGGGTGTTGATGTTTTTTTCGGCTTCTTCTGTCATGAAACTCTCCAGGCGGCGTGAAACACAGTCGGCGAAGCGTCGCTTCATAGTGGCGGTCGCCGCTGAAAGCAACAAAGGTCTCGACAGGATTGTTGCGATGTTCGTCCAGCGAGATCTACGGCGCGGTATCCCGCCGTCGTGACCGTTGATCCGTCCGTTGTTGGCGAGCTGCCGCGGTGCTTGCGCATTTTCAGGCGCGTCTCGGCCGTAAGCTTTGCGCCGAAATGACCAGTAATCTCGAAACGAAGCGGGCTATTTCTGTTTCGCCATCCTCTCTTTGGCTGTGAAATCGGTGGCAGAGCAGTGGCCGCTTCCTGATGGCGCGTGGAGGAACTATCAAGCGTTGATTCGCAATGGTCGAAACGATGTAGATTCATCCGGTGAGCCGCTCTCGCAGCAGGATATTAGGGTTTGGCCCGCTGGTAAACCGAGGACATCACGCCGCTGCTTTGCTATTGAACCGCTATCGCTGTGACAACACATTCCGCAATGGTGGGCGGGTGTAGAGGAGGCGCCTGTTCACGCAAACTAGCGGTTCAGCAGGTCGGGAGGAACGAATGAGCTCAGGGACTTTCAGCAGCCCACTTTTCGTAAGGCGGGCAGCGCACATCGTGCAAGAGATTGCCAGTCCTGCGGATGCTATCGATTTTCTCAACGAATGGCCAGAAGATGGCAGAGACCGGATCCACGAAGCCGCTCTCACGGCGTGCTTTGATGCATACAACGGACGAATACCTGCGAGCGCAGCGCGCAAGACTTTTTTCCGCTTTGGGGAACAGGTCGCCATATTGGAAGATGCAACCTCCGCGATGCAATGGCTCGCTGCCTGCATGTCGGGCAGTGGAAAAGCGCAAGTATAGGCGTCGCAGTCTTATCTGAAGCCGGAGCGGGAACGCCGACGAGGTTATTGTATCGAGATTTCGCCGGCATCTGGAGCGTACTATAGCGAACAAACAATATTTTGCGCGCTATGGCGATGTTAATCATCTTGTTGTAAACCAGCTATCTCGCGATAGGACTGCAACGCTTCCGGTGTGAAAATCACTGCGTGGGACTTGGTTCTCTCGAATTCATGACGGTAAATTGCCCTGTAATTATAGCAAAGCAGTTGGCCCATTGAAGCTGATAAACGAAGCCAAAATTGTGCTCCGTCGTCTGCCAATATTCGCTCGATGGAGGCTATAGGCCTCACAAGCCGATCAAAACAGCTACTCGGGCGCCCTTTGAAATTCGTGTAATTTTGCTCACCCGAAACGGCCCTCTACAGTCGAAATAAGATCGTCCCGCAAAGGTGCTACAAGACACTATCGCGGATCGATTTGGGCCCACGTCGATCTGGCGAAGGCAGGCGGAAGTCGAGCAGGACCTGCTGCGGAACAGATAACCGGCCCCAAACCGAATCGGACACGGTGGCCCCGATTTCTTCATAGTTGAAGGCGCAGAGAGAACCGAAGCACGGCTCCGGGCTCCGGCGCCGCCGCTTGCCGAGCAGCGATCCTCCGCCTCCCTGAAATCCAATCGAGAAGAGCGTTCAATTCCGGGATGGTCCAAGCTCTGCCGCAAAAACAGGTGTCAGACCACCCGGTCCTCTCCCGCAACTGATCTAGCGCAGGGCGTTCATGAGCCGCATATCCCAGAGTGGCTGCGTGCACGACGCAGCGAGATCATTTATGAAAATCCTATTCAGTACGATGGCTGTCCCCTTGCTGACGGCCACCGCCTTTGCTGCGGATTCGATCCCCGCAGACCTCAGAGAAACGGCAATGGCCACTTTCAAGGCTTTGCCACCCACCACGCCGGCAGTCGCCAACAACCCGATCACCCCGGAAAAGATCGCTCTCGGCAAGGCACTGTTCTTCGATCCACGCGTCTCTGCGTCAGGCGTCTTGTCGTGCAACTCGTGCCACAACCTGGCCACCGGCGGCGACGACAATCACGAAACCTCGATCGGCCATGGTTGGCAGAAGGGACAGCGCAACGCGCCGACTGTACTGAACGCTGTCTTCAACATCGCCCAGTTCTGGGATGGTCGTGCCGAAGACCTGAAGGCTCAGGCGAAGGGACCGGTCCAAGCCGGGATCGAAATGGCCAATACACCGGGCCAAGTCATCACCACGCTCAAGTCCATGCCGCAATATGTCGAGTGGTTCGATGCAGCTTTTCCGGCTGAAGCCGATCGGGTCACCTTCGACAACCTCGCCAAGGCAATCGAAGCCTTCGAGGCGACACTGGTCACGCCGGCCCCCTTCGACAGTTTCCTGAATGGCGATGACGCCGCCATGACTTCCGAACAGAAACAGGGCCTGGCGCTTTTCATGGACAAAGGCTGCTCGTCCTGTCATGCCGGCATCAACGTTGGTGGGGAAGCCTATTACCCATTCGGCCTCGTGGAACAGCCCAGCGCCGAGGTCCTGCCGGAAAAAGACAAGGGCCGATTTGCGCTCACCAATGCAGCCGACGATTCCTATGTTTTCCGCGTGGCGCCGCTGCGCAACGTTGCACTCACCGCGCCATACTTTCATTCGGGCAAGGTTTGGGATCTGAAACAGGCCGTTGCCATCATGGGAACCACCCAGCTTGGCGTGGTACTGGCGGACGAAGAAGTCGACCTGCTTGTTGCCTTCCTCAACTCGCTGACCGGAAAGGCACCCGAGGTCGCCTATCCCATCTTACCCGCCGAAACGGCGACAACACCCCGGCCTACAACGCAGATCTTAGGAAAATAAACGGCCAGCTGACTGCGGAACATCGCAATTGACAATGATTGCGACTTTTACTGGACGAGACGAGTCGCGACGTCCATGAGAACGCAAATGGCTCGTTTCCAAAGTGCAGACACTGCTTCCGTCACCAGCTCGTTGCGATGGAAACATGTTTGGGATCTGGCGTGCGACATGCCAAGGAAGGCGTCTGACGCATGAGGCTCGCGCGCTGTCGATACCGCGCGGCGGCCGGCCATCGCGCTGGCGGCCGAATTGCCGCGCGCCGAAGCGATCGGCCCCCTTAGGGCGAAGGGGCAGCCACTCCGTCCTCCATGTCCAGCGATTCTTCGACTGCTTCCGGATTCCGGGCGGTGGTCCAAAGGAGAGTATTCGCCGCTGCATCCGGTTTCGAGCGACCTTGCTCCCAGTTTCGAAGCGTTGCCAGATCGAGGCCATACCTCACGGAGAATGCCTCCTGAGAGAGCTTCGTGCGATCCCGGACTTCGCGAACACTTATCGGCCGCGGCGCATGAACCTTCGCGATCACGCCTGCGGACGACAGTTCATTCTTCAGTGCCAATAGGTCGTCGACGCAAGGAACCGTCACGAACGCCTTGCCGTGATCGACCATCTCCGTGAGTATCGCGTGGGCCGTCCTGAGCGGCAGCTGTCTCTTAACGAGAATCCGGGCGGCCTCAGGAGTATTCGCGCCGTGAAGAAAACTGAGGCTCAGTCGGACGGGAGAGCCTGACGACACCGGGACGACGTCCCGGGTTCGCACCCGTTGTCCGTACCGCTCCATGAATTTCGATTTAGTCGACATTAAGCTTCTCCGCGATCACTCGACCGAGCTTGCGCAATTTGGACCATCCCCACTGGAAGCATCGCGATAAAAGTACGCCAAACCACGCTAAGGGAGAACAAGCAGTGATCTGATTTCGTTCGACGCTCGTTTTCGAGAGCCGTTATGGGTCGTTCGCAATCAACTGTGTAGGCCAGCGGAGCGAGCAAGGAGCGCCAGATCCGGACAGGGCTGAGTGGGGTGTTTCTCCGAAAGGGGGGCCATGCCCTAAGGGACACGAGATGTAGTGGACTCGTCGATCCGCGCGGTTTCGATTCGCGCACCCGGGCATAGCGCTTGGATAAGTCCCATCAAATGCTCTCCGGTGCCCGTCATCTGTATAGCTGACATTGGGCCGAGGGCTTCCAGCACGAGCCACATGGCGCGGGTATCGACCGTGACCCATGGTGCGCCGCCCCTGCCGCCAGTTCCAGCGGCGGCACGTGACACCGGAATCATCGCACCAGATGACTTCGCCCGGTTCGGGATGCTCGGTTACCATTTCACCTTGCTCGATCGTGTCGAATGGCTCCGCTCCCTTCGCAATTAAAAGTCTCGGGACCCCTGGTAGAGATCGAGATCTTCCCCGCCAATCCGAACGCCATACAACACGCTGACGGCATTGCAGGCATCAACCAGTGGGGAAATCCGCGGGAGAGAGCCATCTTTCCGCACCCGCTTGAGAAGCGCGGCGGCCGAGCACGGCGTTCGATTGGCCTTTGTGCCGAAAGCCTCGTAGGCAACGGCCCACGCCGCAAGATGCGCGTCCCTTTGGGCGTCATCGCGAAGCGCCGCCTGTTCCGCCGCCGCAATCGTGTCGTTCAACGCCTGTGCATCCGGCACGTCGATTTCAGCGTTCCGCACCACAATGCTGATCAGATGAAAATCCCGGTAGCGGGCCTTGATCTCGGGGTCAATCAATGGCGTGAAAGACATGGGATGCTCTTTTCTCATGGGGAGGCTTTGCGCTGCGCGGGTGGTTCGGGAAATGTTTCAAGAAAGGTGCTTGTCGAGCGTCCAGATCTTCTGGCGTCGCCATGGTGCATGCCGCACCATGCGCTGGATAATTCCATCATTCGGCGGTGGACAAGGCCTGATAGAGATCGTCGATTATGTCTTGCGGGTGCTCGAGCCCACCTCGGCCGGCAACAAGCTACGCCTCCTCCAGATCCTCCATTTCATAGGAGGCAGCGGGCGCGATATGGATGTGAAGCAGCTTTCCTTGCCGGGTCATGCATCGCTTTCGGAAATTCGTCTCGCACGAAAATCTGCCGCCAAACTGGCCTGATCAACAGCATGGTATGGCGTTTTCCCAGTCCAGTTGGCTTTGCAACGAGACGCGGTTCAGCCCAAGGGTCGGTTTCCTCGCCAGCACGCCGCGTCACCGCCGTTTTAGCCACCGTGTCCCGGCAACGCGTCTTGTACCTGCCTGACCACCGCTCGCAGGACCTCAACGCCCTTCTCGATCTGCCGAATGCTCAAGGCGGCATAGCCCATGACAAGCCCCATGCGATCGATGTGGCCTTCGTCCGACTGCCGCTCGTAAAGGGGCGAGATCAGGTGTAGCCCCAGGCCCGCGCCTCGGGCGGCTTCGACCAGGGTCGTTTCCCGCGATCGCGGGAGTTCGTCGAACCAAACGACGACGTGCAGGCCGGCCTCTGCTCCCTGGACAGCGATGCGATCTCCGAAGCTGCGCCGCAAGGCGCCCAGCAACGTCCCCCGACGCTCGCCGTTCAGCCTGCGCACGCGCCGCACATGGCTTTCGTAGCCGCCACTCTCGATCAAAGAGGCCAGAGCCTCCTGTTCAGCCACCGGCGAATGCCGGTCCGCGAATTGTTTGGCGGTTGCGAAGACCTCCTGCAATTCCGGCGGGACGACGAGGTAGCCGATACGCAGCATCGGCGAGAGCGTTTTGGAGATCGTGCCGAGGTAGATGACAGCCCCGCGGTCCTCGAGACTGTGCAGCGGAGGGACCGGATTGATGTCGTAGCGATATTCGCTGTCGTAGTCGTCCTCGATCACATAGGCGTTGTTGTGCCGCGCCCATTCCAGAAGCTGATGGCGGCGCGCGATCGGCATGACGCCGCCCAGCGGAAACTGATGCGATGGCGTGACATAGGCCAGTCGCGCCCCGATCCCCGCCAGCAACTCCGTCTTCATCCCGTCCTCGTCGACGGCGACGGGGATGGGCAAGGCACCCGTACTGGCAAAGACCTGACGCGCCATCCTGTAGCACGGGTCCTCGATGACGAAGCGGTCGGCACGATCGAGAAGCAGGCGAGCGCACAGATCGAGGCCCTGCTGCGAACCGTTGATGATGATGATCTGCTCGAGGTCGCAGCTCAGCGTTCGGGCGCGCCAGAGATAGCCCTGGAGCGCCTGGCGCAGCCGGCGCGAGCCGCGAGGGTCGTCATAGGCAAGACGCAACGGGCGCTGCCCCATCGCCTCGTTCATCGCACGTTTCCAGACCAATGCGGGGAAGTCTGACGTCGCCAGGTCGCCATAGCGGAAATCGACCTTCAGCCCAGTCGGCAGATAATCCCGCCAGGGCGGCGTAACGCGCAGTCGTTCGCCATAGGCGGACAGATGAACCGGGCCGACTCGTTTCGCGACAGTGCGGCTCGTCTCAGGACCGATCAGCGAAGATGCAACGCGAGGTCGTGCGCCTTGACGGACTTCGATGAAACCTTCCGCGGTCAGTTGCTCATAGGCGACCGTCACCGTCGTTCGCGAAACGCCAAGGTCATTTGCCAGGCCTCGGGAGGACGGCAGCTGACTGCCGGTTTCATAGACGCCGCCGAGGATTTGCTCGCGAAGAGCCTCGTAGATCTGGCGTGCACCCATCGCGTGCGAGCGACCTGCAGAACCAGCACTTGAAGACTGGACCATTTCATTCATCGCTAACTGGATATTTCACATTGGCCAGTTTGCCGTCAATCTTTCGGAAACCCAAGAAAGATCTAGAGGCCGAATGACCCGTTCCTATCAATCCGAAACCGATGCTCTCACGCGGTCGCTCCACGACACCGGTCCCGGATTCGCCACTCGGGCGATCCATCATGGCTACGATCCCGCCGGCTTTTCCAATGCCGTTCAGCCGCCCGTCTTCTTGACCTCGACCTATGGATTCGAAAGCGTGGCAGCGAACGAGGCCGCCGCCGCGCTTGGCGGAAGGCTCTATGCACGCGAATACAATCCGACGACGGAGATCCTAGAACAACGGCTTGCCAATCTGGAAGGAGCCGAGGCAGGTCTGGTCGTTGCCTCGGGGATGGCGGCTTTCGGGACGCTGATCCTGTCGCTCCTGTCCCAAGGCGATGAACTCATCGTCCACAGGACGCTTTATGCGAACACGCTTGCCATGGTCGAACAGGCGGTCCCCCGCTTCGGCATCAAGGTCGTCGCCGTCGACCTGTCCGATCCTCACAATCTCGATGCCGCGATCACCGAGCGGACCCGGCTTGTTTTCTTCGAGACGCCGGTGAATCCGCTGAGCCGCATCCTCGACATCGCTGCCATTGCCGAGCGCGCCCAGGCGCGCGGTGTAAAGATTGCAGTCGACAGCACCTTCGCCTCCCCCGCGCTCCAGCGGCCGCTCGAACATGGGGCAGACCTCGTGCTCCACTCGCTGACCAAATACATCAATGGGCACGGCGATGCCCTTGGCGGGGCGATTCTCGGCGACGCGCAAACGCTCCGCACGCTGCACGAAACGGGCCTGCGCTACATCACCGGCGCAGCGCTCTCGCCCATGTCAGCCTTCCTGATCCTGCGCGGTCTGAAGACGCTCACGCTGCGCATGGAACGGCACAGCGCCACTGCCCTTGCGGTGGCTCAGGCGCTCGAGGCGCACCCGGCGGTGGCATGGGTGAGTTATCCCTTCCTCGACTCGCACCCTGATCAGGTGACGGCGCAAAAGCAGATGTCCCAAGGGTCGGGCATGTTGGCCTTTGGCCTCCACGCTGGGTTCGAGGGCGCGCGGCGGATGATGGACCGGCTCAACCTGATCACCCGGGCTGTCAGCCTCGGCGATGCCGACAGCCTCATCTATCATCCGGCAAGCCTGACCCGTGCTCGTCAGCCGATCCGCAAGGATGCGCATCTGGCCGATGGAGTCGGCGAGGACCTCATGCGTCTCTCGGTGGGTCTTGAAGACGCCGAGGACCTGATCGCCGACATGCGGCGGGCTCTGGACGCCTTGTGATGACCTGTGGTCCGGCCAGTCCCGCGCTCGCGTACAAACCCGGAGCCTTGCCATGGCATTCCTGAGCGGCCTTTCCGCGTTTCCCATCACGCCGACCGATCGTGACGGCCGTGCCGATACCGTTGCTCTGCGCAAGCTAATTGCCAGGCTTTGCGCCGCTCAGGTCGATTCCATCGGTCTTCTCGGCAGCACCGGCACATACATGTATCTGACGCGCGAGGAACGGCGACGGGCGCTCGCCGAGACCTTGGACGAAACCGGGGGACAAATGCCGGTTGTGGTGGGTGTGGGCGCGCTGCGCACCGACGAAGCAGTGAGGTTCGCGCAGGACGCTAAGGCCCTGGGGGCTGCCGCGGGGCTGCTTGCGGCCGCCTCTTACACCCCGCTCACTGATGACGAGGTGTTCGAACATTTCTGGACGGTGGCGCGCGAAAGTGGCCTTCCGATCGTCATCTACGACAATCCAGGAACGACGCATTTCCATTTCACCCCAGCACTCGTCAGCCGCCTGGCAAAGGTGGGTGGGATTGTCGCTATCAAGAATCCGACAGACAAGGGCGATGCGATCAAGAGCCATCTGGCCGACCAGAGGCGCACTGTGCCGGAAGGGTTCTCGATCGGCTACAGCGGCGACTGGAACGCTGCAGAGGCCATAATCGCCGGCGCCGACACATGGTACAGCGTCCTCGCCGGCATCCTGCCCGAGGTCTGCGTGAAGATCGTCACGGCGGCGCAACAGGGCGATGCGGCCGAAGCGCGACGGATCGATGCCACGCTTGCGCCGCTCTGGAGCCTCTTCAAGGAGTTCTCGAGCCTTCGCGTCGTCTATGCACTTGCCGAATTGCTCGACATTTGCCGTGCCGACCCCCCGCGTCCCATCCTGCCTCTGCCCTCAGCAGCGAAGGGCCAGATCGCCGCCGCGTTGGAACGCTTGCCATCGGATGTCAACCGGTGAACAGCGAACCCGGCGGCCAGTGAAGGAACCTGTCATGTATGTACCCGCGCATTTCGATGAACCGAGCCGAGAAGTCCTTTACGAACTGATCGAGAACAGCGCACTTGGCATGCTGATAACCCATGGCCGGATGCGGTCTCGACGCCAATCAAATCCCCTTCGACCTCGACACGTCACAGGGAGAAAACGGTTCCCTTTATTCCTGCGCGATTAGTACACGTGCCGAAGGAAAGTGCACTTTCTCGCTCGAGTGACTTATTTCAAAGGATGTGATCGCGTTTTGGCACATTCACGGCCCACATGCGGCAGCCGCTAACTCACCACATGGTGAGCAACCAGGAAACCTTCCGGCCTACACTTTCTCCCGGAGCGCGCGTGCTGCAGCAACCATGTTCATGAGGGCAGGGCGGACCTCCTCCCACTTGCGGGTTTTGAGGCCACAGTCCGGGTTTACCCACAGTTGGGCATCGGACAGTCGCTCGCGGGCAAGCATGACGAGATCCGAAATCTCGCCGACTTCCGGGACGCGTGGTGAGTGAATGTCGTAGACTCCGGGCCCGATTTCATTCGGATATTTGGAGCTCGTGAAGGCGTCCAGCAGTTCCATTTTCGAGCGCGACGTCTCAATCGAAATGACATCCGCATCCATTTCAGCGATCGCGTCGATGATCTCGTTGAACTCCGAATAGCACATGTGGGTATGGATTTGAGTCGCGTCCTTTACACCCGTTGAAGCGATCCGGAAGCATTCGACAGCCCAGTCGAGATAGTCGTTCCAATCAGACTGGCGCAGTGGCAATCCTTCGCGAAACGCGGCCTCATCGATCTGGATCATCCTTGCGCCGGACCATTCGAGATCCGTCACTTCGTCGCGGATCGCGAGCGCGATCTGGCGGCATGCTTCGGAGCGGGGTACGTCGTCGCGAACAAATGACCAGTTGAGAATGGTCACTGGGCCTGTGAGCATTCCCTTCACAGGGTTTTCCGTAAGCGACTGGGCGAACTGCCACCAGCGCAGCGTCATCGGATTGGGCCTCGATACGTCGCCGAAGATGATGGGGGGACGCACGTAACGCGACCCATAGCTCTGCACCCAGGCATGCTGGGTGAAGGCGAAGCCGGACAGCTGCTCGCCGAAATGCTGTACCATGTCGTTTCGTTCGAACTCACCGTGCACCAGCACGTCCAGCCCGATCTCTTCCTGCCACCGAATTGCAGCCTCGATCTCCTTCTTCAGGTAGGTCTCGTAGTCGACATAGCTCAGCTGGCCCTTCGCATGAGCGGCCCGCGCCCTGCGTACCTGCGGCGTCTGCGGGAAGGACCCGATGGTCGTCGTCGGGAACGGCGGCAGCCCGAGCGTGCCGGCCTGGACTCTGGAGCGCTCGGCAAAAGCGCTCTCTCGTCGCTTCATGCTGTCGTCAATGCTGGCGATCCGCCCCTCAACCAGCGGGTCATGGATCTTCGTGGATGTCACGCGAGTGGCGGCAGCCTCGGCAGACGCTTTCAACGCGCCTGCCACCGCATCCCTGCCTTGGGACAGGGCCCGGGCAAGCAACACCAACTCGTCGGTCTTCTGGGCCGCGAAGGCGAGCCACGACCTGATGTCCGCGTCGAGTTCCGTCTCCATGCGGAGGTCGATCGGCACATGCAGCATCGAGCAAGAAGGCGCGATCTCGACGCGGTCCAAGGGCCAGCCGGCGACGATCGGTTTGATGCGGTCGAGAATGGCGGGCAGGTTCGCACGCCAGACGTTGCGGCCATCGATCAAGCCAAGCGAGAGCACCAGATCCTTCGGTGCGAGCCGACCCACCGTTTCCAGCTGCTCGGGAGCGCGCACGAGATCAATATGCAGCCCGGCCAGGGGCAGAGAAACCGCGGTTTCGAGATTGTCTCCCAGCGGCCCGAAATAGGTAGCCAGCATGATCTTCAGCTCGGGCGCGGCTTTCGACAGCTGGCCATAGGCGAATTCGAACGCAGCTCGTTCGTTCGGGTTCAGATCGAGGACAAGCGCTGGCTCATCGATCTGCACCCAGTCGGCTCCAGACAGCTTCAGCCTCTGCAGGAGTTGCTCGTAGACGGGCAGCAGCCGCGGCAGGAGCGCGATGGGATCGAATCCTTCGGCAGGCGATTTCGCCAGCTTGAGGAAGGTGATCGGTCCAAGGATGACTGGGCGTGTGTGAACGCCGAGAGCTTTAGCCTCGATGAAGTAATCGACCGGTTTCGTCGACGAGAGGGCGAACGTCTGATCATCGTTGAGTTCCGGCACAATGTAGTGATAGTTGGTGTCAAACCACTTGGTCATTTCCATCGCGGTTACATCAGACCGATGAGCCGCCTGCTGGTGACCAGCGTGTCGACAATCCTCCGTCTGACCCTGGTTGCCCCGCGCCATTGCGAAGTAGATGTCAAGTGGAACCTCGCCGCTATTCCAGCCGTAACGGGATGGAACGGCGCCGACCATGGCTGCGGTGTCGAGCACATGGTCGTAGAGCGAGAAGTCGTTCGACGGGATTTTCGACACGCCGCGATCGTGCTGCTCCTCCCAGCTAGCGGCACGGAGCGCCTTCGCGGTCGTGAGAAGGTCGGCAGCGGACGATTTTCCGGACCAGTAGCTTTCAAGCGCGAATTTCAGTTCTCGCCGACGACCGAAGCGGGGCACGCCGAGCGTTGCTACAGGAATTTGCTGAGAGATAGTCATGCCAGACCCCGATGGTTGGGGCGTCGGTGACAAGGAAGGCGCTAGCAGGCCGGCACGAACGCTAGGCTGCAGCGGCCACCGAGACACCCCGCCCGTGGACGTAATTCGCCGTGGCAGGTCTCCTGGCTCGCGGGGTCATAGCCTCTACCCGTCTTCCCAAGGCTATTCGCCTCAGTGACATGAGTGGGGTTGGCTCGCCGCTAACAGTTGCGGGGGCAGCGCCGGCATCGCACCGGCTTCCCTCTTAGCTCCGCTGCGGCAGCGCCGTACGGAGAACCACGACGCGGGAGACAATTACAGCAGTTCGCTTCATTGTCAACGCCGCATAAAGAAATGTTTATGTCGTTATGTTAAATTTCCGTTGGCATGTTCCAAAGGTCGCCTCGAAAGCGAAAACTGTGGAAGCCTTGAGCGGCCGGTAAATCAAAGCAATGACGCACGGCGCCCTTGTCCAGGAGGATAGGAGTTCGTCGGCTGCCGGCAGCAAACATACCGGCAAGCGCCGTGGTGCTGCTTAGCGCATCACGCGAACCACCTCGGCGTCGAACTTCGGCTCCGAGGTTCCGACCGCTTCGTTGGTGATCTGCTCGCGACCATATTCGGCTCAATGGCGAGGCTGTTGCCCATGTGGAAGCTGTTGGCCGTGATGCCCTCGGTGATATGACACAACGATTTCGGGGGGGGGCACACCGAGGCCAGGCGCAGCGGCGTGTTGCGAAGTGATCGAGGCCAATGTCTCGAACTGCTTGTTCGCAGCCCACCGGCTCAAGGTAACCCGGCTCAAACCACCGGGCTAGCTCAAGTCCTGTCCAAATGAGGCCTGAGCGGCAAATCGTCGTGCACGCGCACGGTTTGGCGTTCGATCTTGTGATGCGTCTTGGGCGGACAATCGCCACGGTGCAGCGCGCAGAAGCGGTCCCCAATTGGGAAGCCGAGGGCGGTGAGGGCAAGCCAGCGCCACAGGCGGAAGGGGACTTGGACCTGTTTGCCCTGCTGGACCACAAGTTCGCGACACAGGGCCTCAAGGAGAAGACCAAGAGTGATTATGCGCGGGACCTCGCCAAATTCATCAAAAGCAGCGGGCAGTCAAAGTTCGGCGCCGATTGACATGGAGATAGCCATCGCGGCGGACCGCCCAGGCGGACCGCAAGCCGGAATACAACCGGGTGCAGGCGGCCAAGCTCGTCCACAAGATGGCGTCGGGCACACACCGGCGATGGGAGAGCGGACCGTGGAGTGCAGGAACTTCACGCCTATCCACGCTCCCGTGGACGTGTCCTGCGGCACATCGGCAGCGATATTGAGGAGGCAGTTGAGCTTCTGGTCGAGCACTCTTACCTGCCACTACCTACGCTTAACGTCATCTCGTACTGAAAACGCACCACGCAAGGTCGAGATGTAACATGCGCCCTTCGTGGATGGTTCTAAGCTTCCTCGGGCGCGGTCAATCTGTGATAACGGTCGCTTGGAACCTCCATCACCGCGACGCGATCAAGGTTGGCGTATCGCGCTCGGTAGTAGCCTTCTTCCTCCACTTCGGCGAAACTACACTGGGGAACGTCAAAGGTCGCAGCTTCCAATCCGAAGAAAGTCGTAGCGGTTTCTTCATCCAAGAAGTTCCACTCATCTTCTCCGTCGTCATATGTGACGCGAACATAGGAGGCCATGCGCACGGCTTCCTGATCACCCATCTCTGCGATGATGGCATCGCATTCTTTCTTCAGCTTTCCTGAAACCTCACCCTTATCCCAGTCATCCAAAGCCCGATAGATTTCTGGATGATAATACTCTGGCATCTCCTCTACATCGTCACCGATAAGCTCAATGGTGCGGACATATTGCGGATTTATCAAGAGTATTTTGTTGTCAAGGCTCCAACAATACAGCCATGGCCTGCTTGTGTTATTTCTGCGCAGATTATGAAGTTCCTTCAACTGACGTAAAATCGATTCACGCGCCTTTTCATCGATAGGATATTGGCGGCTGCCAACAGTCGTCTTGATTCTGAGCGTGCCGTATCGCGTTTCGGCATCGGCAATTGCAAACGGGCTCGTGCGCCACTCCTCGACATCAATCTTCCAGCCCAGCAGCTCCTCGACCGTGCATTTCAACGTGAGACAAAGGTCCTTGATCTGCTCGACGTTCAACTGCGTTTTGCCTGTTTCCCAACGGGCCACAGTCTGTTGCGTCGTTGCCATCTGCTCTGCCAAATCTTTTTGAGTCATGCCCAGTCGAACCCTAAGCTCTTTCATGTTCATAACTCACCTCGCGTGTTCAACACACGCATCGTGGATGAATTAATCTAACACGTCAAGCGTGTTCAAAAATCGCAACATGTGTTTTTAGGGCGTCTTCGAGGCTCCGGCAGCCGTTCGTGACCACTTGCGCAAGACACAGGGCTGGTACACAGCACGAATGGGCGATCAAAAATTACTGCTGCGATGCTCGTCATCAGCCAAGCTGCCGCCGCACCTTCCACTAGGGTGCCAAGGTTCGAAATGAGTGCAGCCGACCATAGCGAACGGAAGGTCTTGTGCTCAAAAGGAACGAGTGAAGATGTTCTCTTCGCCATTGTGGGAAGCCTCGGGATTGACCGCGGGGCTGGATTTGTTTCGCCTCACTCAACTATGGCCTCGCCGTACAAGCCAAGCTGCCACAGTGCGCGCCTGCTAACCCAGAAAACTTGGCGGCCTTACAGGCATGCGCAGGACGTGCGAAGCCGCTCAAATCTCCCCAGATGGTCAGCCATCGAAGACCGGCATCACTTGTCCGTTGAGCGGCTATACGATAATGCTCCGCGCTAAGCAGGAAGCGCCAAAAAATTCGAGCGGCGACTTCATTCTCCTATTCAGGAAGGAACTATGAGGCGGCAGACGCGACCATTCACCGTGGAAATCAAACAAAAGCGCAATTATCAAAAATCCGCACGTTCCATCTGGGGCAATTTCGACATCGCCGCGGCGATGGCCGAGACAACAAAGGAAGTCGAGCCGTTAAATCGTCAGCTTGTTGACTCTACTGTAGTGGCCCTTGATGCTGAACCTTTGCACAAACCGCGAGTGGAGCATTTCATGGCCAATCCCCTGGAGACCGAGTCAGCAGTAGTTCATAGCGAACCGGCAGACAAAACGGAAACGCCAAAACCGAAGACGAGAGCGCGGCGGTCGAGGAAGCCAGAAGCTGAGGCGAGCGCGCCTGCCAAGCCGATATCCGCGACCACTGAAGCACCGCCGTCAGCGCGAACGGGCCGAAAGAGCTACTCCGCGAAGGATCGTGCCCAAAAGCTGGCGCAGATCGAGACCTCGATCGGCGGCGGCGCTACTCTCAAGAGCGCGGTGAAGCAAGCCGGCATCTCGGAACAGACATATTATCTTTGGAAGAAGGCGGCGGCGCCTGCGGCGGACAGTGACGGGCTGAAGGATCTCGTCGCGCTCGAGGAAGAAAACAAGCGGCTAAAGAGCCTGCTTGCCGATCGTCTCCGGAAGGAGAATGCGGAACTGAAGAAAAGGCTCGGGCTGGATTAAGGAGGGTGGGCAGCTGGTTCTTGGCTCGCCACCTACAGCAGCCCCGCCTGCTCGGCGTCTCTGCGCAAATTCTGGCGTGGCCTTGGGCCGATCTGCTGAATGACCAGGCCGGCTGCCAGCGAGCCGAGATCGCCGCACTGCTTCAGGCTGCGGCCTTGCGTGTAGCCGTAGAGGAAGCCGGCGGCGTAGAGGTCGCCGGCGCCGGTGGTGTCGACCAGCTCGCGGATCCTGGTCGCATTGATGGTCACGGTCTCGTCGCCGCGCACGATCACCGAGCCCTTTTCCGAGCGGGTGACGGCTGCGATCTTGCAGTCCTTGCGGATCCGCGCCAGCGCTTCGTCGAATGACGCGGTCTGGTAGAGCGACTTGATCTCGTGGCTGTTGGCAAAGACGATGTCGACGGTGCCGGAGCGCATCAGATCGAGGAACTCGTCGCGGTAGCGGTCGACGCAGAACGAGTCCGACAATGTCATCGACACTTCGCGCCCGGCGGCATGGGCGAGCTTAGCCGTCTGCCGGATCGCCTCCTTGGCGCGCGGCGGGTCCCACAGATAGCCCTCGAAATAGGTGACGGCCGCGCCCGACGCCTTGTCGGCCTCGACGTCCTCCGGGCCGAGCTCGACGCAGGCGCCGAGATAGGTGTTCATCGAGCGCTCGCCGTCCGGCGTGACGAAGATCATAGAGCGCGCTGTCGGCGGTTCGCCGTTAAGCGGCCTGGTGTCGAAGGCGACGCCCTGGGCATGGATGTCATGCGCGTAGATTTCGCCGAGCGCGTCGTTGGAGACCTTGCCGAAGAAAGCGGCGCGGCCGCCGAAGGAGGCGACGCCCGCCGCCGTGTTGCCGGCGCTGCCGCCCGAGGCTTCGATGGCCGGGCCCATGCGGCTGTAGAGCAGTTCGGCGCGCCTCGTGTCGATCAAATTCATCGCGCCTTTGATGATGCCGTTGGTCTCCAGGAACGCCTCGTCACACTGGGCGATGATGTCGACGATGGCATTTCCGATACAAAGCACGTCATAGTCCGGCATCAATTCATGTCTCCGCCAAAAACCCACCGGCTTTCTGCCACGCCGGGCGCGGGCGGGTCTGGCCAGTGGGAATGGGCTTTGCGCTTGCCAATCCGTTCGGCGTCGGCCTTCACGGGGCGGCGAGTCCTGCCTCGCGACGCAATTCGTCGGCCCTGTCTGTCTTCTCCCAGGTGAAATCAGGCTCTTCACGGCCGAAATGGCCATAGGTCGCGGTCTTGCGGTATATAGGGCGTAAGAGATCAAGCATCTTGATAATGCCCTTCGGTCTGAGATCGAACAACTCAAGAATGAGGCGCTCGATCCTTCTTTCCTCGACCCTCGCTGTTCCGAACGTGTTGACCATGACAGAAACCGGACTGGCCACGCCGATTGCGTAAGCAAGCTGCACCTCGCAGACGTCCGCAAGTCCGCTAGCGACGATATTCTTTGCGACATACCGGGCCGCATAGGCAGCTGAGCGGTCAACCTTGGACGGGTCCTTGCCCGAAAAGGCGCCGCCGCCGTGACGACCCATCCCACCATAGGAATCGACGATGATCTTGCGTCCAGTGAGACCGCAGTCGCCGCGCGGCCCGCCGACTACGAACCTCCCCGTCGGGTTGACCAGAATTCTGATGCCTTCCGTCTCCAGGTGGGTCGGCAGGACAGGCTTTATGATTTCCTCAATGACGCCCTCGCGGACCGTCTCTTGCGAGACCTGCTCGTCATGTTGGGTCGATACGACGATGGTATCAAGGGCGACCGGGCGCAACCCCTCATAGCGCACTGAGACTTGGGATTTCATATCAGGACGCAACCAGCCAAGCTGTCGTGCTTTCCGGACATCTGCCTGTCGTTTCGTCAAGCGATGCGCGAGCTGGATCGGCAAAGGCATCAGGGTATCGGTTTCGCGGCATGCGTAGCCGAACATGAGGCCCTGATCTCCCGCTCCCTGCTGGAGGTCCTGCCCTCGTCCCTCGTCAACGCCCTGGCTAATGTCGGGCGACTGCTCGGTGAGTGCATGAACGACGGAGCAACGCCGGCCGTCAAAGCCGACGGCCTCATCGTCGTATCCAATATCGATAATCGTATCGCGCGCAACTTGGCTATAATCCACCCGCGCATCGCTGGTAATCTCGCCAGCCACAACGACTATCCCCGATTTTACCAACGCTTCACAGGCGACGCGTGCCTTGGGATCGGTGCGGAGGATGGCGTCGAGGATGGCATCCGAGATGTTGTCGGCCAACTTATCCGGGTGTCCCGCGCCAACCGATTCGGAAGAGAACACGAACTGCCTAGCCATGAAATGCCTCGTTTCGGGTGTTGGAGTTGTATGGTGCATTTTGCTTAGCCCACCTTACCTGTTGGTGATGCCCGGGACCTCGAACGCAGCGCACAAATCGGCAACGTCTCTTCGCACGCAGGCATGGAGATCTTCGTCATCAGGCCGCCGGAGGACGCAGTCAATGAAGCCAGCAATTTGCACCATTTCCACATCGCGCATGCCCATTGACGTCACTGCTGGCGACCCCAGGCGAATTCCGCTTGTGACCGCCGGATCCCGCGGGTCGCCAGGCACCATATTAAAGTTTGTGATGATGCCTGCCTTTGCTAGCCGCTCGGCATAGGCCTTGCCCGATAGTGGTCGATCGCGCAGATCAAGGATCAGCATGTGATTGTCCGTCCCCCCGGTAACCAGGTCATACCCTCGCTCGATCAGTGCCTGTGCAAGAGCCTTGGCATTCTTGACGGTCTGTTGGCCGTAGCTTCGGAAGGACGGGTTCGCGGCTTCGTGCAAGGCAACTGCTAGCGCAGCGATGGCATTCATATGAGGCCCGCCTTGCAGGTGAGGAAAGACCGCCCGGTCTATTCGTCTGGAGAGATTGTATTTGCTCTTTGTATGATACAGGGCCTGATAGCGATCTTCGTTCCTGGACAAAATGAAACCACCGCGGGGACCGCGGATCGATTTGTGGGAGGTGCTGCTGACCACGTCGCAATGGCGCACGGGATTCGGGTGCGCTCCCGCGGCAATCAGTCCGCTGATGTGCGCAATGTCGGCTACGAGATAGGAGTTCGCTTCCAGGGCGATTTCTGCCATTGCCGCGTAGTCAAAGACACGCGGGTAAGCAGTTCCGCCGACCCAAATGAGCCGCGGCCGTTCCCGCTTGGCTGTCTCGCGCAAGCGGTCATAGTCAATCTGCTGTGTCTTTTCATCTAGTCCATAGGGGACGCGTTGATAGTCAGTTCCGGAAAAGTTGATGGCCCAACCATGAGTCAGATGGCCCCCTTCCGGGAGGGGCAAGCCCATCACTTTGTCACCGGGGCTCAAAAGCGCACGATAGACAGCCTGGTTGGCCGGCGAGCCGGAATAAGGCTGGACGTTGGCATGCTCGCTGCCAAATAGTGTTTTCAAGCGCTCAATGGCTAGATTCTCAAGCTCATCAACGATCTCATTTCCAGCGTAGTAGCGCGCACCGGGGTACCCCTCGGCGTACTTGTTCGTGAAAATCGAGCCGTTCGCTTCCAGCACGGCCGAGGACGCAAAGTTCTCTGAGGCGATGAGCTTAAGGGTCGTCCGCTCCTGCCGCTCCTGTCTCAGAAGCAGTTCGTGAACGCGGCAATCAACCGCGGCCAATCGAGACCGTCCGTAAGTGTCGCGCGGCGCGATGGCGCCGTCGGCGGAGTTGTCCATGGTGGTTTCGCGCTCCAATTGGACTGATCTATTTCACGGTCAAGCATGCGATCCCCTTCGACGGCGCGTCTTGTGTGGCTTCGAGCCGTTGAAGGTCTCGTTTGTGATAGCCATCGCCGTGGGGCAGGAGATCAACCAACAGTTGAACCAGCCCGCCGTCCTTACCTCCTGCTTTGAGATGGTACGAGCACCACGGACGTTGTTCGTTGCAGTAAAGAAAGTCGGCTCTGGCCAGCAGCCGGACGTGTCGTACAACGTGCTCACGACGCAGACCCAGAATCTCCGCTAGCTGGCAGACAGTTAGGTCCGCATGCGCGCAAAGGCCTAGGATTCGAAGGCGATCTAGATGCGCTGCCGTCCGAAGGCGACTGACCAGTGTCAGCATTGGTCAGGACCAAGCCACTTGGAAAGCCTGGGCACTCGTCCTACTGAATTTGTCATTTCGCGTTCTCCACAGATGTTGCGGCTTTCGAACCGAATTATATGGTTGATTGTCCACCGACCGGACAATCTCGGTGGCCGTGAAGATACTGTTTTGAGCCGATATGGCTGTGTCGAACAAACAAGATGGCGCTCTTCTTTCCATTGCCTTTAGCGGAAATTGCACGCAGTTCGGCGGGTCGGAGAATAAGCGGCGCCACGGTTTGGACCCCACTGACCTCAGACGTTGCAATAAGCCTACCATTCACAGCGAACCGGAGTTGCTAAGAGTCTATAAATTTCCTTGAAGGATCTGTTGCGACGTTTGCCCAGCCCGCTCGTGCTCCCGGTTTGGAGCGGTCAATCTCGAGCAGACTGACGGTGATGCAAAGATGACAGGAAGGTTCCCTTTCAACCCGATCTTCTTCCTGGCCAAGTAGTCGTGGTCTCATAACCTGAAAATCACAGGTTCAAATCCAGTGCCCGCAACCACGTCTGTCATAGTACGCAACAGTCTCGGTATAACCGAGGCGGTTTTTTTTACGTTTGGTGAGTTTGAAAAGATTTTGTTGCAACGGCTGAATTGGGACACGGGGAGGATGTGCGCTGCCTTGTTAGGCGGCGAAGCAGGGGAACTTGAAGGCTGATATGGCGCGCCCACTACGCCCGCCGCCGTGCCACGCCCAGGCGGGTTGGTCGCTGGCGGCACAGCGATAGATTTTGACCTGGGACGCCGGCATATGGGATTGCGGAAAACGTCGGCGCAGGTGGCTCCAGCAATGGACGAGCAGCCACGGCCCTTGTGGCCGCTCCAGGCGTGTCAGCCGATCATAGCCCTCATAGGCGTCAACCTGCAGGAATTGTCCGCCGAAGCCTTGAAGGAAGCGTTCGGCATGCTCGCCGCCGCGCCCGGGCGCATAGTGGAACAGCACGATGGGCGGGCCTTGGCCACCATGGCCGCGGTCATCGGAGGCGATTGCCCAGAAGAAGCCCTTCTTGACCTTGCCGCGTCCGGGATCGAGCACCGGCGCGGTGGTCTCGTCCAGGAACAGGCGCTCGGCCGCAGCCAGAAGCCCGCGCATGTGGTCGGCGATGGGCTTGAGATGGAAGCGGGCCCGGCCAGCCCAATTGCCCAGTGTCGCGCGATCCAGTTGGATGCCCTGGCGGGCGTAGATCTCGGCCTGCCGTAGAACGGCAAGTGATCGCCGAACTTGGCGACAATGACCTGGGCGATCAGCGCCTCGGTCGGAAGGCCGCCGGGCACCACATGCTCGGGCGCATGCGCCTGCGCGTACGGCGCCCGAGCAGCGCCGGCAAGCGTATCTCGGGCGGCGCGTGACCCAACGCGCAGTTGCGCCGGGATTGCGTCGAGCCGCTCGCTGACATCTTCGCCGATCCTGGCCATCTCGCCGCAGCCGCACGGGCACAGCGTGCTCTCGGGCTCGATGATCCGCTTCACCCGCGGCAGATGGGCAGGTAAGCGGCCACGATTGCGGCGGCGCGAACCGGACGAGCCGTCCGAACGCCCCCGGATGACCCGCTGCGCCTTTTCCTGCGCGGCATCGAGCACGCCCTGCGCGATCTCCACGTCTTCGAGCGGCAGGTGGTATTGATCGGGATGCAGCTTCTCGGACTTGGCGCCGAACTTCTCGTGGTTGAGCTGGCTGACGACGCTCTCCAGGCGGCGGCGCGCCTCCTCGGACTCTGCCAAAGCTGCCTGCGCCTCGGCGAGGAGCGCCTTCAAACGCTCGTTCTCTTCCTGGAGAACCGTCAGATTCATGCACTAAATCAACCACATGATCTCCGATAACGCCATTGGAGACAAGGCACCTGAGTCACTGTGCCACACTCATCCGGCAAGCTGCGGACGCCGTGCCCGCTCGGGGCGAACCAGTCTCCAATCCAGCCCTTCGAACATGGCAGCGAACATCGCCGGCGACATGCGCATCACGCCGTCGCGAACCTCCGGCCAGACGAACTTCGAGCCCTCGAGCCGTTTGTGAACGAGCACAAGGCCGATGCGATCCCACACCAAAATCTTGATCCTGTCAGCCCTTTTGGCGCGGAAGACGAAGGCTGCCCCACAGTATGGGTCGAGGCCTAGCATCTCCTGCACAGCCAATGCCAATCCGTCCATGCCGCGCCGGCAGTCAACCGGCCGGGTCGCCACGTAGATCTTCAGATCGGCACCCGGTGCAATCATCGCGAGGCCCGAACCGCTCGGATCACCTGCGACAGCTGCTAGAGGTCAACCGCCGTTCGGATCACCATGTCGTCGATCACGATTTCCACCTTCGCTGGCGTCGATTTCGATGGCCTCTCACCATCAACTGCGCGAACATCGGCGCCACGCTTTCTGGCAGTGCCAGTTGTCCCTGACGAAGGCGACGCCGCCAGGCTCTCGGCCGCAATCCGGGCTCTCTCGGCCTCCGAGCGAACCCGCCGTCCCGTTGGACCGTCCAGAACCTCGAGCCGGCCTGCGTAGCCAGCTGTTGGGACGTCCAAATCGACGTCCATTTTGCCGTCTACTCCCATGTGGGCCCTACGTCTCTCGCGATCGGGGGGATTCTTCGCACATTCACCTCATGCCCCGCACGAGGGGAGCGGCGTAGCGCTTACGATTGCCGCCAGCAGCGTCTGGTCGCCGGTAGTGCCCCCGCGGGAGTTTGTCGGCAGGCGGGTGGGGGGCAATATGGGCCCGCCAGCTCGCAAGTTTCTTTCGACCAAGGCAAAGCGCGTACCGTCTTTGGGCCACCGGCTCGGCCGCTGAATATTCTTTAGAGAAGGAAATCTGACGCGGCCAAATTATGATTGACACCGGCCAGGACGATCGGACGATCGTGAAGTCCGCCGTCGTATCGCCATTCACGTCGGCTTGAACAATCGTGTTAAGACCGCTTTCAAACCACGACACGCTGTCGGCGAGGGTGCTGGAGTTATGACCCGCAAAGGCAAAGGCTTGATCGCCCTTGCCTTCGAGTTCGCGTCGATGGCTGAGAAGTCGAAGATATCCACGTCGCGCACGAAGTCGGTGATGACGTCCGCAGTGCCCGGGCTGCTGTCCGTTATCGCTGTGAACAGAAACCTGTCGGCGTCTTGCCCGCCGGTCAGTACATCTGCGCTCCTGCCGCCATTCAGCGTGTCATTGCCGTTGCCGCCCAGGAATCGTCGAATGGGGTCTGGCTCGTGGTATCGACACGATCATCATCGAGATGAATCCGCTCTGGCTGCTGCGGCTGGTTCAGCTGCATTTTCGTGTTGTCCCGCTGGGACGCCCCCTGGTGATCGAGGGAGACTATGCCGTAACGGCAAGCTTTGACACGGGAACCCTGGCCAGACTGTTGCAGGCGCGCATTCCGTAAGCTCGAAAACCGGACCTCCACAAGGGTATCGCATAAATGGACCACCCCGTGTCGCAGCATCGCTGTGTGTCGTGACGACCAGCAGCTACCTGTACAGCAGGTCCCCAAGGAAACCGTCACAGGACCGGCAGTGAGCCCAGCACAAGAACTGCAAAGCCTGGTAGTGGTCAGTTTGAATTTTCGTCGGCTACATCATTCTTCGCCGATGAACGCGACACGCCGCCGAGGACATATCCGGCAACCCCGCTAAGGATGGAGACGACTGCTTCGGATGAAATTAGGTTCAACATGCGAAGTGAACAGGCGCCCAATATGATGAGTACAACAGTCGCCATCTGAATAGCAGACGCTCTTTGAACAAGTAGGCTAAACGTCTTAGCGCCTCCCTTCTCAGTCTTCCAAAAGGCGATTCCTCCAATAATGGTCGCGCATACAGAAACGACAACAACCATGATGGTCAAACATAGTCCTAGTCGGCTAAGCAATTCGGTTTCAGGTTGCATGCCTATGGTCTTTCTCGTACGCACCGCGTGCCGTTGGCTTCTCAGCTTCCTTCGCCTCGATCAGCGCGACGATATCCCCGATTTCCCAAAGCTTGCCGGTCACGCCGGCAGCCATCGCCGGGGTCATCCGCAGTGAAGCAAGCGGATGAAATTATAGTACATGAACCGCAGGCAACTGCGTTGGCGTGAGCCTCTACTTTCGGCGGACATACCCTAGGCTGAACCGGTATTTAACACATACGGGATCAAAGCAACCTCCGTATGAGAAATCTCGTCCTGTCGAACCGCGAATGGAACTGAGGCGTCGATTGCGCGGCCTTCAGAAAGCCCGGCCACTGGATGAACTGCAGATCTTGACCGTCCCTGCCGTCATTCTTCCGAACCTCGGACCAGGATCTTCAAAATCCAACAAACGGTAACCCAAAAGGCTCCAGCTGCCCATCCAGCCAGCACATCACTCGGCCAATGAACACCAAGATACGCCCTGCTTGCGCCAATTACACCGGTAAGTATAATGGCAACGGCTAGCAAGTACATCTTGGCCACCCCGCTTTCCCTAATATTTCTTACGCAACGGGCGGCACCCGACCTGCCGAACCGGCCGATTGTGAGGTCGCAACTCTTTGGACAAACGACCCAATAAAAGCACCCAAAGTCAGTTTGGTCAGGTCCATAAAACCTGTGCCGGGCTTGTAGAGCTCAAGACTGCAGAAAATTAGCGTCAGCGCGACTGTTAGCAACGGCAATCCCGTGAGTCCCAGTTTGGTGGCGAGCCCGGTTCCTCCCGTCAAACTGCTCAAGCGCACGTATTGATCAATCGCCTTCTCGTTTGAATCGGATATAAGCGCTTCCAGGAGCTTTCGGTCTTTGTCCGGAATGACGTCCTTTTGTGTGGCTGAAGATGAGTTGACAATTCGAACGCCCACAAAAAGCAAAATCAGGACAACGGCCAGACTACCGAGCGCAAAAATCTGCGAACTCGTCTGAGACAGGTCGCGCGTTTGAAGGTCTTTAAATAGAAAATAAGCTCCTATCGCGGCTGCATACAGTATGGCCAACCCCACCCCAGGACCTGCCAATAGTGCGTTCAGTCGGGCCTGCATTCTCGATTCATTTGATGGTTGCTCCGCCACGAATTACCTCCTAAATGCCCGATATATCCAATGGGATAAAAATTGCTACATAGTGAGGCATATGTCGCCATAAGAGTGATGTCTTGAGTATTGCGAGTAATACTGCCGTGTATGGATGGTCTCAGCACCCATCTTTTGTTTTAAATCTGTTCAACAGCAAGATCAGACCTTTTGCCATTTCCTACCGCTGCCTAAGAAATTTCGGCAATGAACTCCGCGAAATCCTCTTTGTCGCGGGCAAAACGTCTGGCCGTCGGCACCACAACGCAAGCTGTCGTTGAGGCGGTGCGGCGACGTTTGATCCATCCCTAAAACGCGTCAACTGTCCGATCGGACAGGTGACGTACTTTAGGACGGCTGCAACTATCCCCGAGAAGGTCAGGGGATCGCGCCATGATTACGGCTCATGTCGTCAATGCGCAGAACAGACATCTCTATGAAAATGAGTTCGACGAATTTCTGCGCCGTCGGCACGATTTTTTTGTGCACCAGAAGCGGTGGCGGCCGCCAAGCCCGGATGGTCGCGAACTAGACCAGTTCGATACCGATGCTGCGACGTATCTCCTGGGTATCGACGACGACCGGGTGGTAACGTCGGCGCGGCTGATCCCGACCAGCGAACCGCATATGGTGTCGGAAGTCTTTCCCCACATGTGCGAGAACTCAGGGGTCCCGAGGCGCCCGGATTGGGCCGAGTGGACACGCACTTTCGTTGTTCCTGACAGGCGCTCTGCCGGACTGCGGGGCACGCTGACACAGCTCTGCTGCGCGGTGATGGAATACGCTCTCGACGAAGGGGTCAGCGCTGTGGGCGGCATCCAGGAAACCTACTTCATGCCGCACCATGGCGCCCTGAAATGGCGGGTCGAGCCCATGGGCATGGCAAGGGAAGAAAACGGCGAGTGGTACATCGTCGCGTATATCGAAGTGAATGAGGCGGCACTGGCCAGTGTCCGAAAGATCCTCGGGATCAATCACTCACTTCTCGTGCGGAGAGGAACGCAGCTGCCCTTTGTTGGGAAGGCCGAAATGGGGAGGAGAGAACATGACCGAGATAGCCTTCGGAAAGAAAGTCAGCGCCGCATTTAAGGACAAGGTGATCACGATCTGTGATGAGTTGGGCTGTGACGCGAGCTTTTTGATGGCGTGTATGGCCTTCGAGACAGGCGAACGCTTTCGCTCGAACACTGTAAACAAGGTGAGCGGCGCGACAGGGTTGATCCAGTTCATGCCAAGCACGGCAAAGGGGTTGGGCACAACTACCGGCAAACTTGCAGCAATGACCGAAGTCGGCCAACTCGACTATGTGGCGCAGTATTTTAAGCCGCAAAGAGGCAGGCTCAAGACTCTATCCGACGTGTACATGGCGATCCTCTGGCCGGCAGCCGTTGGCAAGGCCGAAGCTTTTGTGATGTTCAGGGTGCCGACGGTCCAGTACCAGCAGAACAACGGTCTGGACAGCAACAAGGATGGTGCCGTGACTAAGGGCGAAGCGGCAGCGAGAGTACAGAATAAACTCACACGCGGTCTAAGCGATACCTTCCGCGGTTAGGTGACGACGGTCGGCGGCGCGGGCGCTTCCGTGCCGCGGCTTCTTATACTGCCCAAGGAAATACGAATAGCGCAGGAGCGGGTCCGGAACGACGCGGGGAAGGACTTCGTCGCGTCGAGCTAGGAGCGAAGTCTAACAACTGCAATTCGGCCGCTGTCAGGACCGTACCAACTTGTGGATCGCGATTGAGACATCCCGAAAGAATGGAGCTGGCAATGCTGCGACTGTTGGTTAAGGCGAACTCCACCCTTACCGGACAGACACTGACCCAAGCGCAGCGGAAATATCAGGCTGTGCCGCTATTTCGCAGCATTGGATCTCAAACAGGCCAAGGAATGGCCGCAGGCGTCGCATGGCACGTTCTGTCTTCGGACGATAGCGGCGACAATCCTTGGGACGCCTGCCATCAGTTACTCTCGGATGAGTTCCGTCTGGCTGGCGGCATAGAATTCGCGGAACCGGATTTGCAGCAGCGTTGGTTAGCCGGGGACGAAAAGGCCATGGGCCTCGCGCTAGCTAGAGGCTGCAGTAACGCGGCCAAGCAGGACACGTCCTACCCGACTAATGCCGACAGCTTTTGGTTGCGGAAGCGGGCGTTTTCGCAGTTCGATGAGGCCATCGCGAAAGCGGGCCCGGCAGCTGCCGGCCGGGTACGTGTCGCGCACCTCGATACAGGCTACGACCCTGGTCATCATTCTCTCCCCGCACATATGAACCTTGCCCTCCAACACAACTTCGTCGACTCAGACCTGTCCGATGATGCTACCGAACGTGGCACAAGCGGGGGCCTCGCCAATCCAGGCCACGGCACCGGCACACTTGGCTTGCTCGCGGGCAAGGGATTCGGTGCGTTCTTTGTCCTCGGCGGCGCACCGGAGGTTGAGGTAGTGCCGATCCGCGTCGCCAACAGTGTGCTGCTATTCTACAATAGCGCCATCGCACAAGCGTTGGATTACGTCCACGGCCTTTCGGTCAATCCAGCCACTTTCGTCCACGTCGTCACTATGAGCATGGGCGGGCTCGCCTCCCAGGCTTGGGCCGAGGCGGTCAATGCCCTGTATGAGCAAGGCGTATTCATCGTCACCGCCGCCGGCAACAACTACGCCAACTTGCCTACGCGCAACATTGTCTATCCGGCCCGCTTTGGCCGCGTCGTCGCCGCCTGCGGGGTGATGGCGGACCACCGGGCCTACGCCGACCTGGCGCTAAATCTGATGGCTGGCAATTACGGACCGCCATCCAAGATGAGAACGGCCCTCGCCGCCTGCACGCCAAATACCACCTGGGCCCGACGTGGCTGTCCGGAAATCATAGATTTCGATGGGAACGGCACCTCTTCGGCCACGCCGCAAATTGCTGCGGCCGCTGCCCTTTGGATACAGTTGAATGCAGCCAAGCTGGCGGCCTATGGCCAAGACTGGATGCGCGCAGAAGCGGTACGGCAGGCCTTGTTTCGTTCCGCTGCCGGCAGCCCGGATGCCGCTAGGCTGGGACGCGGCGAACTCAAGGCCTTTGCGGCATTGGGAATCGCACCGCCGAGGCCTGCCGACCTGGTCAAGGCGCCGTCCGACAGTGCCAATTTCCCGTTCTTGGACGTTCTCACCGGCGGCGATTTCGGCGCCGTGCCCCCACAGGGCCGCCGGATGCTGGAACTCGAGGCTCTTCAACTCTCGCAGTCCGCCGCTGTCGAGGTCCTACTCCCTGATCCCGCCGTGGATCCGCGTTCGCTGACGCCGAGGGACAAGTTGAACATTGCCGACGCGTTGATGGCGCAGCCGGGTGTCTCCAGGGCACTTTGCACGGCACTGAAGAATGGCGGCAGGACGTCAGTGCCGGTATCCCTCGTTGCTCCAGTCACGTCCCCAACGCCGGCCGGCGATGCGATCGCGAGGAAACGGCTCGATACGGCGATGGCGCCCGTGGTCCGGCCGCCAAATCGCCGTCGGTTGCAAGTCTTTGCCGTCGATCCGTCGCTCGCCACCGATATGGGCACCGCAGCGATCAATCGCGCAGTAATCGATGTACGATGGGAGAGAGACCTGCTGCCGGGGCCGGTGGGCGAATATATCGAAGTGGTCGATGTCGATCCGGCGAGCCGCTGCGCGTATGCGCCGGTTGACCTCAACCACCCTTACCTTTTGATGCAGGACGGGCTGACGCCCTCCGAGGGCGATCCACAATTTCACCAGCAGATGACGTACGCAGTCGCCATGCGGACCATCGAGCGTTTCGAGCGGGCGCTGGGTCGATCTGCCCTATGGGCGCCGCAACCGGGCGAAATAAGGGGCATGAAGGACAGCTACATCCAGCGACTACGGATTTATCCGCATGCCATCCGCGCCGCGAACGCATTCTATAGTCCAGATCGTAAGGCGCTGCTGCTTGGCTATTTTACCGCCGCCGGCGACAGCGCCGGCCTTGGCTTGCCACACGGGGTCTACTTCGCAGCACTGTCGCATGATGTTATCGCACACGAAACCACTCACGCCCTGCTCGATGGTCTGCACCGGCGGTTTCGCGAGCCGACCAATCCGGATGTCCTGGCCTTTCATGAGGCGTTCGCCGACATCGTCGCGCTGTTCCAGCATTTCAACTTGCCGGAGGCCCTGAAGCATCAAATTCGAAAGACCGCTGGCGACCTGTCGCAGGAAAGTCTGCTGAGTCAGCTCGCTGTAGAGTTCGGCCAGGCCATGAATGGCAATTATGGGGCGCTGCGCGATGCAATTGGCAGAACTGATAAGCACGGCAAATGGAATCCCGCCAAGGTCATGCGCAGCGACTATGATCCAAGCAAGGAGCCGCACGCGCTCGGTTCGGTGCTGGTTTCGGCAGTTTTTGCCGCTTTTCTCTCCATCTATCAGGGACGCACAGCCGACCTAGTTCGCCTCGCTACTAGTGGCACCGGTATCCTGCCGCCTGGCGAAATTCCGGTCGATCTTGCCGACCGGATGGCCGACGAGGCTAGCAAGGTTGCCGGGCAGGTTTTAGCTATGTGTATCCGGGCGCTCGATTATTGCCCGCCGGTAGACATCACCTTCGGCGATTACCTAAGGGCGCTCATAACCGCCGACCGCGACCTGGTACCCGACGACCCGCGCGGATACCGCACGGCCTTCGCAGCTGCTTTCCGCGACCGGGGGATTCTGCCACCTGGCGTTCGCCATTTATCCCCCGCCAACTTGGTATGGGACCCTCCAGTGCTGGGCCTTGACAATCTTGCGAGCGTGCTCGGCAAGATGGAACTCACCTGGAACTTGGACGGTGACCGCGAGAAAGCCTACGAAGCGTCGCAACATAACGCAGCGATCTTTCACGCTTGGCTTGTTTCCCGCGAGCACGTCTCGGATGAACAACTGACGGCGCTCGGTTTCGTTCGAGAGACCAGTCCCAAAACCATTCCGCTTGCTGACGGCATCTCAATTGACGGCACCATCGGGGGCATCGAGGTGCATTCGGTACGACCGGCACGCCGTGTCGGACCAGACGGACAGAGCCAGACCGATCTTGTCGTCGAGATCACTCAGACCTGGCGCCCAGCCATTCGCGATGGCACCAGCTATCGCGGAGGCTGCACGCTCCTTATCGACCTCAAGTCCACCACGGTCCGCTACGTTGTTACCAAGAAACTCATGGGCGCCGGCCGGATCGCAACCCAACGCGACTATCGCAGCCGCATGAACGAGAACCTGCGGGCTTGCTATTTCGGTGGGCCACCGGCGGGCAGGGAGCCGTTCGCCTTCCTTCACGGCATGAGCTAGGGGCGCGACATGGCACGGAAATCGACCACAGAGCTCAGTGCCGCCCCGCCCAAGGGGGCCGATGCGGCCGGATCGCCGACGGCTGCGCGGGGCAAAATTCGCATGTATCGGCAGGGTCTCGGAGACTGCTTCCTCGTGACGCTGGCGAGGCAGCATGGCGACCCCTACCGGATTCTCATTGATTGCGGGGTGATACTCGGCACCAAAAAGGCTGGCGAGATCATGACGCAAGTGATGGACAATGTGCTTGAGGAGACCGATTCCCACATTGATCTGCTAGTGGCGACACACCAGCACTGGGACCATCTGTCCGGCTTTATCCAGGCAGAAGACTCTTTTGCCAAACTGAACGTCGATAAGGTCTGGGTGGCATGGACAGAAGATCCCAATGACCGCCTCGCCAACGAGCTCCGGGATGAGCGCAAGAGGGCCATCAGCGCCCTCAGACTGGCCGGATCGGCCATGACCATGGCAGGAGACGCCGACCAAGCGGCCGAGATCGATGCGTTGGTGGGCTTTTTTGGGCCTGCGGGAGGCCATTCGACCGAGGATGCCCTGAAAATAGCTATGGCGAAGGCCGATGTGCGCTATTGCCGCCCAGCTGACGATCCAGTTCATCTTTCCGATCCTGACGTTCGGTTCTACATCCTTGGCCCACCCACCGATGCCAAGCAGATCCGTCGCACCCTGCCGTCGACCAGAAACCCCGAGACCTATGGCGTTTCTGCGCATCTGCCGGCCGCTGACGTGGCGAGCGCCCTCTCCGCCGAGGACCGCAATTCGCCTTTCGACGGCCTGCGCCCCATCCCGTTTGCCAGTGCCAGGGGCATGGACTTCTTTCGTCGGCGCTATTGGGGGCGGGGCGAGGACGCACCGGCGTGGCGCATGGTCGACACAGCCTGGCTAGACGGCGCTTCGGAACTGGCGCTGGCGCTCGACAGCGCCACGAACAACACAAGCTTGGTGCTGGCCATCGAGTTCGTTGCCGATCGGGAAGTGCTTCTGTTCGTCGCGGACGCCCAAGTGGGCAATTGGCTGTCGTGGCAGGACCTCTCATGGAACGTGGACGGGAAACGGGTTACAGGCCCGGATCTGCTGGCGCGCACAATCTTTTATAAGGTCGGCCATCACGGCAGCCACAACGCCACTCTGCGCGACAAAGGCCTCGACCTAATGAAGAACCTGCTTGTAGCGGCAGTTCCGGTCAACCATCAGATGGCCCTGGACAAAAATTGGGGCAACATGCCGCTCCCGGCCTTGTTAGAGGCGCTCAAAGCCATGGCAAAAGTCGGTGTGGTGCGTATCGACGAAACGCCGGCGCGGCCAATTCCAGGCATCGCCAGCACTGGCCTCTACTTTGATATCTCGATTTAGCGGTCGGCATGACCGTTATCGGCGAAGGACGGAATTGCCTCACTGGGAATTTGATTTGCCGATGCTGCGACGGGCGAACGGCTTATGCCGGATCGCTGGCGGAACTAGCCAGGCAGAGGCAGTCGCCGAGGTGCGGGCAACGAGATATTACCCGGTTTGTTCAAGGCAAGGGGTGGTCGAATGTCTATTAACTTTCAGTCCTTACGTGGCATCAAACACAAGCTTTTGGGCAGCGCTCCAGAGGAGAAGAACGAAATTCTCGCCCACGAATGGCTATCGCTTCAGACGATCTGGAAGGCCACGCGATCCAACGTGGCAGATCCCGCAGCACAGGTCGCAATAGACGAACTTTTTCCCGACCCTCTGGTTTGGAAGTCGGGTGCGGAGGAATGGTACAAGCTGAACGCCGCCGAACAGACGATTGGTTTGGTGCTTGCTGAGCCGCAACTAACGACGGAATTCTTGATTCTGATTCAGTTGGCGAGATCGCGTAAGTTAGCAACTCTGGCTCAACACGAGAATAATGCAAGGATATTCGATGGGTCAGATGAAAACGATACTGCATTGCAACGTAAGCGAGCAGCTTATATCGCGCTTCTTGACGATCTCCAGAGATGGTTTATCAACCATCGATTTAACAGAAGGCTTCGAGGCGAGACGGCATCGCGCCTTTTCTTTTTCGGGCTGTGCGTAATGGCTATATCGGTATTGCCATTGCTTCTCTATTTCCTAATCTTCTCGTTGCAATCCGACGGTAACCCCATGGCGCTAGGCGATATCGCGAAAGGACACAGGCTATTCTCCTCTAGCCCGATTTTCGGTCTTGGCATGGTTTCCGCGTTTGGAATCCTCGGTGCATACTTTAGTAGAGTTATGAGGTTCCAGATGAATATCCAGACATTTGGGTTTGAGGACGTCATGACTGAATATCAGCCACGGATGCTATACGTGCGTCTCCTGTACGGCATGATTGGCGCATTCATCTTCTATTTTCTCCTACGAAGTGGCATTATCGGCGGTGCCGCCTTTCCAGATTTGGGAAACATCTCCGTTGGAGAGCATGTTGTATGGCAAGCATCTGAGAGTGGAGTTTCTCCTTCTTCCACACATAGCAAAATAATGGATCCAAGCGGACTAACAATTCTAGGCCCAACTGCCGATCTCGCGAAACTTCTTGTCTGGTCATTCCTTGCCGGGTTCTCAGAACGGCTTGTGCCGGACACCCTCGACAGAACAGAGGCGCGCGCGAAGGCCGCAGATCACGAGTAGATTGCTGCTGCCAAAAAGATAGATCCTTGTATCAGCATATCAGTTGCTTTTCTTCGTCTGCTGTGACTCCTGAAAACTGGACCGTTCGAAAGTGGAGTTTTCTGCGGTAATGTCCCTTGGCTGGGAGGAGCGGAAAACGATGAAGGCATCGAAGTTTTCGGACGCGCAGAAGGCGTTTATTCTGAAGCAGGGAGCGGACGGGATTCCTGTTGCCGAGATCTGTCGGCGGGCGGGAATCAGCTAGGCGACGTACATTAACTGGAAAAAGAAATACGACGGACTGCTGCCGACGGAGATGAAGCGGCTGAAGCAGTTGAGGACGAGAACGGCAAGCTGAGGAAGCTGGTCGCCGACCTGTCATTGGACAAGGAGATGCTGCAGGACGCGATCCTCCGAAACTGTGAGGTCTGGCCGCAAACGCTGGTGGCGGAGACATGCGGTGAGTGGGACGTGTCGATCCTGCGAGCCATCCAAGCTATTCGCTCCCCACGGCAGCCACGACAATTTGAACAATTTCATCAATGGACGCAGTTCAATTCTCTTTGATGCTGACAAAACGGTGCACGTCATAATAGTATATTCGGCGCTTCTAAATTAGGTTACACTTCCATCGTGGCATAGAGGCGGGAGTCTCTGGCATGCTCGATTCAGACGTGTTCGACTTTATCGAACGCTGCAGGAAACACACGGCAACGGGGCCGCTGCTGGCCGATTTGCTTGAGACCGTGCGAAAGCTCGGCTTCGAACATCTCATCCTGAGCGGCGTCCCCCTTGGCGGGCAGAAACTTGCGCCGATGGTGGAACTGAATGGCTGGCCGGCCGGCTGGTTCGAACGCTATATCGAAGCCGAGCATGCGTCTGTCGACGGCGTCTGCATTTATTCAGCAAAAACGCTGAAGCCATTTCTTTGGGCCGAAGTCCCGGCAAAGTGGTCAGATACGGAGGGCTCACGTCGCGTTGCCGGCGAGGCGACGGAGTTTGGCATCTCGAGCGGCTTCGCCGTGCCGATGCTCAGCGTTCATCACTGGCAATCCGTGCTCTCGTTTGCGTCTTCCGCGAAGTCCTGCACCCTGTCGCCGCGCCATCAGGTGCAACTGGTGACCATGGCGGTATACGCGGGCATGTCGATCCAGGCTTTGTCGAACGACGATGAAGGCGACGAAGGTCTTCTGACCGATCGGGAAAGGGAGGTGCTTTTGTGGGCCGCAGCCGGCAAGACTTCTTCGGAAACATCCCAGATACTTGGCCTCGCCGAGCGCACCGTCAAATGGCACGCCACAAGGGCTCGGGAAGCGTTTGGCGTCGGCACCACAACGCAAGCTGTCGTTGAGGCGGTGCGGCGACGTTTGATCCATCCCTGAGCGCGTCAACTGTCCGATCGGACAGGTGACGTATATTAGCGCGACTGCGACTATCCCTCCGAGAACGATCGGGGGATCGCGCCATGATAGAAGCCCATATCGTCAATGCGCTGAACAAGCATCTCTATGCTACGTCTTTCGTCCCCCGTCGAATCGCTGTTTCGCCGCCTGCTCAGACGCAGCGAGAATCTTTCTCAATCCTGCCCTCGGAACCAAGGGGCTGGTTGCCGGCATTCTCACGACGCGGCAGCAGGAACGGACAGGCGAGAGTCATCGCCCACTATGTCAAAGATGCGAAGGACAGTTCTCGTATCGACAATAAAATAACGGGATGCTAATATACCTTAGGCCGCCAAGCGTATTTCCGCCGGCGTTCGTGAGCGGAAATACGTTTTGGCAAGGGGGCTGAAATGACAAATCCGGACCACGACCAGTCTACTGATCTCGCTCTTGACGCAATTGAACGAGGACCTTTGCCAGCAGGACCGCCTTGGCGCCTCGTTGTAGGAGCAGTTTTCGGTGGTCTTGTTCTCCTAGGCTTCTTCTACATTGCTGTTAGGGCTGCAGATGGAGGGCCGCAGATTGTCTGTAACGCATTCTACCCACTCACTGCGTTCTTCGCCTTGGGTACAGCTATGGCGGGCGCATTCATAGGCGGAGAAATTGGGGCGAAAGGCACGCTCCCAATTGGGCAATTTGGCTACGCCGCAGTTGGCGGTATAGCCGGCTTAGTTACAGTGTTCCTAATTTCCTTTTTTACCTATGATTCCTTCTGTCGCGGTGGGGCACAGGTGGGTCTTCAACTTGAGATTCAGGATATTCCTAAAAGCTTGGTAGCGACAGAGCTTCCAGCGGATTTTTGGGTGCAGAAACGGCGAAATGATATCCTAGTCATCAGGTTTGATGAAACTCCGCTCGGCCGGCGGGACTCTACTCTATTGCTGCGCTTCGAGAAATCGAGGGAATGTCGGATAGATGTTGTAGAATACCAGCACAATGAAATTGCTTCAAAAGAAGAGGAGCTCAAGGAAACCTCATTTCTCGAGAAATGGAAAGCAAGCCCAAAGATAATCGTCAAATTTAACCCTGAGTACGTCGGAGATGCCGAAGCAGCCCGCTACGCCGTATCAAATTGCCTAAGATCTTCAACCCATCCGGGCTCGCCTAGCCAATCGGTCGAGAACAAAATCGAATCCGACGGCGTCATGTTGAGCCTTACGAGGCTGAAGCAATTGGCGCCTCTCGTTGAGCCTCTCGTTGGTCAACCGTCGGAGTTTCCCATTCCTCCTCCTCTAGAGACGGAGAAACTGGGAAGCCTTTCTTCCCCAGGAACTGAATCATTCGCTCTGGTTCACGGATTTTGGATTGGATCCGCATATGCAGCCGAAGAGGACTATCAATCTCTGCTGAATGATTTGATCGGGAGCGACGAAAGGAACGCCGCTGAAGCAAAAAAGGGATTGAGCGAGGACGGAACGCATTACAGCACGGAGTTGAGGAAAAGTCTAAGGGACACACATCTCACGGATCGAGCCCGCGCGGCGGTCCTGGACATTTTAGTGGAGCTAATTAATAGCGAGCAGCGCGAGTTGACACCAGGATACAGGATCAGAGATCTTAGCCAATTGATTAGACTATTTGATGACTCCGATTATCGGTTGCTGATTTCTTTTTTGAATTCCCCCGACCCTACGCTGCGCTATCAAGCAAGGCGCCTCACCCAGAGATTTCCTGTTGATCGATTTGCTCTCGGATTTCAACAAATTGAAGGGGGCCAATTATTCTCACAATCATGCGACGCGGAAAGCGTCGAGAGGCTCAAGTACTTTAGGTATGGCGCTCTCCAGTTTTATTACAACCGTGTGGCGGATAAATTTTACGCAAAAAAGACGTCGAGGGCGGATGATCTTGAGATTGACACCGCATACGCCGATGGTGTGGCTGCGACTCGATGCCTGCCCGCCAGCTTAAGAGTGGATGTTGCGTTGTTAGACTATGCGCGGGCGCTTATTGCTATAAATGGGGACTTCAACAGGGCGAAAGGTGTCGGTCCAGTAGGCCCTACAGCTCTAGCCGCCGCGAGGGGCTTTATGAAACGGCTTTCGTCGAGTGAGGCGAACTATGTTTATCCCGCTCATATTTTATATATGTCCCTGTTCCGGCCTGGGATTAGTTGGCAAAGCCTCACCAAGGAAGCCGCGCAGGTGCAGGGCGCCACAGTGGGAAGTGCTGCCGGGCTAATGAGTGGCGAAGCATTTCGACAGACGGCTGGTTTGACGAGTACCGGTTCCCTGGAGCTATTTTTTTCCCCCGGGGACCATGCCGCCTTCGGCAAAGCAGATGTCAGATATATTCAGGGAATACTTGCTGAGACAGGCGAATATTCCTTTGTAAAGTTCAAAGACGAATATACTGAATGGCGATACGGATGGGTTCAGTTCTCGACAGCCGCGACTCCGGATTTAGCTAGCTGGGCCGAGAGCCCACCTGATGTTGCCTTTTGCTTTCAGCGGGACCACCAAGTCGGGGAAGGAAGGTTTTTGGTTCGCTGTTTTAAGAATCTTAATCTTTGCTTGCAGCAGCAGCAGCGCGAACAGGGACAGCGGACCGGCTGCCGGCTTTCTGCTGGGCTTGGCAGTTCTCCTTCATGGAAATCAGCGGGGCGAGGGGGTATCTTGGATTCATGGTTCCTGTACTCTGCCAGCGCGCTTACACGACCTTTTCCGGAGTTTTCGAAAACGGCGGGACTAGACCGTTTATCGTCACGCTGTCGGTTTCCGGCGAAATGTACCTAGTCGTAGTCGGAGTTTTGCCCACCAGCGGTCATTTACAGGCGAAATCCGGCAGCTTCGCCATCTTCCCCTAATGTATTCAAAACTCACGGTTACGACGTCGACTGGATAACCAAAGCACGCAACCGTCCCCCCGGTCGGTCAGCTTGCCTTCGACCGAGCTCGCCGGCCACGGAGGCGATCATCGAGACTTCGAGCAATTCCCTGGGCGCCAGCGACGGCAGGATCGACGGCAGCCGCTCGGCGAGCATCGACTTTCCTGACCCCGGCGCCCGACCAGAGGATAATGTGCTCGATTAAAGTTTTTAATGCCTTACTACATCAGCATGAATCGCCCGCCGGTTGGATGTTGCCCTCTTTGGGCCATGGAGGAGTCCGAGAACCGGATCTCACTGCGTGACAGCCCTGTCGCTTGCAAACGGATCTTGAATGTCAGAAATTCCAAAGCCCTGTCCGGAAGCCGGACAAGGCTCCAAAGTTGCCATACCAAAAATCCATCATGCCTCGGCACAAAGCTGTTGACAGCGGATCTTGCCGTAGCTAGATTCTATTTTGCCCGACCAAAGGCGAATCCAAACTAGCCACAAGGTACAACATGCAAATCTTACTAGACCTAGCCGACTTCGCCAAGCTGAGCGTCTCAGCGCGCGCCGAAATTTTAGCCCGTTTGAATCTCAACGGGCTAGATTCGCTGATCGTCGACAATCCAGCCGCGGCTGTCTCAGACTATGAAGGCATCGACATGACCGATGTTGTAGAACTAGACGAACAACAAATCCGCTTTTGGATGGAGGCGGCCCAAGAGAAGACCAAGCTGGGCCTGCGTGTGATCGCAGAGCACGGTCCTGTGCTCGACGCTTCGCTCCTAAACGACGCGGGCATCGACAACATCTCCCATTTTCAGTCAAGGACAACGATCCGGACTCGGACGGTGACCAAGAACAAGCGGGCGTTCATGCTCGGCTGGAACGATGACTGGCATTGGGACGGCAATCGCGCCGTCGGCCGCTATGCGGTCCGCGAGATGACGCACCGTTCCCTGCGGAAGTATTTCGGGCTCGACTGAGAGAAACCTGATCTCGACTTAGATATCAAAGCGAGGATATCTTCCGGATGGGTCTCCTCTTCGCGACATCCGGGGTCTTCTCCACGAGCGTGAGCAGGTTCATCATGTCGTCGGTCATCGGTGGTCCTTCCGAAATGGGGTTGGCGTCAACAACCAAACCCTACCGGAAAGCGCCGATGACCACCGACACGCCGCTCACTCGCTACAGCGCTACTAACGGCGCGCTCGCGAGCAGCTTCGTAACCGCCGAGCTACACCACCTTATGGGACACGACCGTAGTGACTTTCCTCGCCGAGCTCATCACATCCGGGCATTGTGGGCGCCGGTGCTTTTATCCCCGCGCCTCGGTTCGCCCGAGAACCTTGTTATCGGAGTCCCAAGCGCGACGGAAGGTGACTTTCATCTCGCAGAGCCAAATGCATGGCGGCCGCTGCACTGTCTGTTCGGAGACGGTTCGGAGACGGCACTGCCTGCGGCCCGTGTTGCGCTCGATAGGCTGAAAGCGGACTTGTCAGAACGAGGACAAATCGCGCTGGGTGAACCTCGGGATACCTTTTCGGGGATCAGTGAGGGAAGGCGAAGGTAGTAGCGTGAAGCAGTGACTTGGCTCGCGTCGCTTTCATCGCTCTGTGATATTGCTCTGGCGGAGAAAGTCGAAAAGGCTGGTGACGCGGTGGCGGCACGGACCGAGACCAGGTCAAGCGCGGATCGCTTGCGTTGAGCGCTGTGGCGAGCCAGCCGCCCTCATAGTCAAGCTCCTTCAAAAGAGCGTCGAGCGTCGTTGCCTTGGCTTCAAGCGCTTCAGCGTTGACGATCAGCTCATTTTCAGGCTCCTTGTCGGCAGATGAATTGAAGAGAACGCTGGCAGCCTGCTCGGCCATGGCCGGTGAAAGCAGGAAACCATGCCGGCAAAGGCCGTTAATCGTGATCGTGCCGTCCTTCCAGCGCTTCACCCGCGGCAGATTGTGGGGATAGGCAGGGCGCACACCCACTCCCGTCTCGACGATTTCGGCCTCACCGAACGCCGGATGAGCGCAGTCGATCACCTGATCAAAGCCGGAAAGGCCGACCTCGCCCGTCTCGAAAAGGAAGACGACGCCCCAGTCGGCTGCAACGTTGCCGAAAGTGACGACCGCCTCCTCGGCGCTTTCGCGTTCGCACCAAGGGGCGAGCATGCCGTCGGCGAGCCAGGAGGCATTGCCGCCGATCTGGCTGCGAATTTCAGCAACCGTGACGGATGCACCCCGCGCGGCCAATTCATGGGCGACGGTGAGGCCTGCCATACCGGCGCCTTTGACAAGAATGCGGCGCATGGCTCAGCGCGCCCCCTGATCTTCCTGCACTGAGGCCTGTTTTTCTACCGCGGGCGTTTCCACCGGCGGCATATAAAGATCGCCGCCTGCGCGGCATTTCGCCGCCATCGCCGCCATGCCTTCCTTCTGCGCCGTGGCCCGAATGTCGTGGGAGATGCGCATGGAGCAGAATTTCGGTCCGCACATCGAGCAGAAATGCGCCGGCTTGTGCGCCTCCTTGGGCAAGGTCTGATCGTGGAAGGACCGCGCTGTTTCGGGATCGAGCGACAGGTTGAACTGGTCCTCCCAGCGGAACTCGAATCTGGCCCGCGACAGCGCTTCGTCGCGGATCTTTGCCGCCGGGTGACCCTTCGCCAGGTCGGCGGCATGGGCGGCTATCTTGTAGGTGATCACGCCGATTTTGACATCGTTGCGATCGGGAAGGCCGAGATGCTCCTTCGGCGTGACGTAGCAGAGCATGGCGGTGCCGAACCAACCGATCATCGCCGCGCCGACATGCGGCTGACTTGGGCGGGGGTGTAGAACTGGCCTTTGCTCTTTCCGCTCTCAGTCGCGAAATGGCGCATCAGATATTCGTAGGCATCGCCGAGAATGTCGTCGCCATCGGCGCTCGTTGCTGCCGAACTGGTAACGTCCGGTCATCAGCACATCCGGGGCCATGTCGCCGGGGCATCGCTGCCCCCATATTCTTCCGCGGCCTTGCGGAATAGCCGGCATAACATCCTTTGGAATATCGCTTCTTTTCATCATCCCCCTCAATCACGTACATTCACTGCAACAGATTCAAGTCGAGCAGCGACCGGGCATACTTTTCAATAAAGCGCCGGGCATGCTTCATCCCGTCTCTGAGTTCCGCTTCGCTAATTTCGTGAGCGCGATGGATGATCCCGTCACGCCGCCCGACCAACGCACTCAGATTGTCGCGGTGGGACAGCCGTTGCGGCGCGTGCAGCACCCCGATCCGTTGCAACGCAGCCTGCAGAGCGCCGAGCGCTTCCCGGGGGCCGAGCGTCTCAGTGCCGTTTTCGCGGAAGGCTGACAGCGCCAAATCTTCCCGCCGCTCAAACAGCCCATAAAGGAACATTTCCACAGCATGCACGGTCGCTATTGCAGCAAGCCGCCGATTATTGGCGCCGCCTTCCAGCTGCAGCTCTTCTGCCTTGCGGAAGAAGTCGCGCGCCATCAGGAGAAAGCCATCGACCTGCGGCAGCATCTCGTTTTGGCGCGCAAGATATTCAAGCACCAAGGCCGCGACAAAATCCTCTGCCCACGGCTCTGCCTGCCAGCCTCCCAGCACGGTCTGACCGGAGACCAGCCAGGCATCTCCAGCCGCCAGCACGTGGGGCACGTGATCGACAAAATCAGACCGGCGAATAGCCTCCATCGCGAGTGTCGTGGCGATGACCTCGGGATCGTCGTCGCCCGCGTCGCGCGGAAGCGCGCCCGTGTCAGGAATAACTTGTGTGATCAGCCATGACACGGCTTTCCGAATTGCGTCGTGGTAGCGGTCATCGCCAAGCCGCTGAAGGGCGACTGTCGCAAGGGCCGTGGCGCGCAGGCCGGGCCGGGGAACCCCTTCTCTAGTTTCATTCCAGTAGCCCCCACCCTCCTGGCGGCGCACGAGGCGATCAGTCAGGACCGCAATTTCCCGGCGCAGATCGCCGATAAGTTTCGGGCTTCGCGAACAGCGCCAGAGTGCGTAGCCGATATCTTCAACCGGGGCGGCGGCTTCTCCCTCGCCAGTGCCGAGCGCGATCATATGCGTTGCGCATTCGGCCAGCGCGCCGTCAAGGCGCCCCGCTTCCGTCGCGCTGCCGTAAAGGTCCAGGAACCACGCCAGCGAATAAGACCAGTCGGCAGGCAAGTCCTGCCCATTGTGATCCCTTGCGACGACGGCCACGACGGCGTTGCGGCCTTCGGGCGTGCGGGGCTCTATCCCAAGGATCGGGTATAATTCGGGTGTCGGCTGCTGAAGGATACGCGCCGGCACGAGCGACAGTGCTTTCTCCAGCGAGGGAGGAAAATCCTCCAGTTCTTCGGCCAGTTCGGCAGCTTCTCTCCTTCGTCCCTCGCGGCGCGCTTCTACATATTCTGCCGCAACCACGGCAACGGTGCGCTGCGCCCGTTCAGCGGTGCCGGTGGCAATCAGCTCGGCCGGAATGTCACCATCCTTGATCGCCCAGTGCGTACGGTGCTGTTCGAACTGTTGAATGCCCAGCCGGTCCGCAATTCTCAACACGGCTGACCGGTCGAGAAAGGCATGTTCCGGATCGGGCTCGAAGGTGAAGGCCAGTTCGTGTCCGCGCCGAACGATATTGCGTATGCGGCCGTGCCGGACCACGCGCGCGTGCGGGCCTCCCGCCCCGACTTCGTACATCAACAGCGCCGGCATTTCCTCCAGCCGGCGCAATGTTTCAGGGCGCGCGAGGTCGATAGCCTCGGCCTCGGCGCCGCTATATTCCTTGAACCGGTCAATGGTTGACGTGAACGGCGGCGTTTCCCACCACTCGCCGTGGCCCGAGACAAGCAAGTTAAACATGGCACACCACCGACCTCACGCCGCCTTCTCCATAGACCACTTCACCCGTTCGGCGAGAAAGGCGGCGAATGTTTTCACATTCATATTGCCGCTCGCCTCCTCCAGCCCTGCGAGGTAGGCCTTCCGGTCATCGACTCTGACGACTGTCCAGGGGTAACCGCCTGAAGCCAGCATCGCGTTCATGAGGAACCGCGCCATCCGTCCGTTGCCGTCCGGATAGGGGTGCACATAGCCCACAAGCCAATGCCCCAGCACGGCACGCACGGAGGCCTCCTTCTCCGCCTCCAGCAGGTCGAACAGCTCATTCATACCATCGGCCACCGCTTCGGTACGCGGCGGCACGTGCTGCGAGCCGCGCAGGTACACAGGGTGATTGCGATATCCCGCAAGCGCGCTGGCTTTGAGGATGCCGGCGGTCACTGACGGCGCGAACAGCTCCCGGTACCACTCCCGGTGAGTGTCCCGCGTCAACGCGCCGGCTGGCTTGCCGTTGATGATCGCGGCAACAGAGTCTTTGACCTTCTGGAATGCGAGGTAGTAGCCACGCGCGGCAAGCGCATCCCGGTTCTTGCGGTCCTCTTCATCAATCTCCGGATTCCAGCTCCCCTCGCGCACCCGGTCGATGAGTTCCGGGGTGACGCTGTACCCTTCTATCGACAGCGAATGGTAGGCGTCGCTTTCGTAGATATCCTCGACGAACTTCATATAGGCGTCTTTGTCGGACGGCAGTCCGGGTGCCTTCGGGAATATCTCGATGATGGCTTCGCGCTGCGATTGCCAGATCGCGCGCAGGCGGGCGACCAACGGCGGTACGCCCGCCGCAATGGTTGTCAGTCCAATTTGTCCCGCGAACGGATCGGATTCGCGCACGTCATAGCCGGCGGCTTTGAAGGCGGCCACGATTTCATCGGCAAAGGAGTCGCGTCCTACGCGACGGAAGGCCCCCGCAAGCCGTCCCGCCACGGCGGAATGGCCGCCATCAAGCAGCAGGGCCAGAACGGTTGATACGTCGCGCACCGACGCCATGGCGATCTGCATCTCGACAGGGGCGCGCTGGAAGAACGCTTCCGGCACCCGGGTAAGGGCGGCCTCGACAGTGAACACGCGCTGGCCGTTTTTCTCTGTCAGTTCGGCCGGCATCTCCTTGACCTTGAGGTCATAGAGCGAAGTGCCGAACAGCAGGTCGATTTTGTTATTCGTGCCTTTGGGGGTGTTCACCACCACCTGAGGCGGAATAGTGGGCGCTTCCGCGTGCAGAAGCAGCGACTGCTCCGGTGACAGGAACCAGTCCTTGCCGAACCGGTCATTGCAGTAAAGGGAGCAGAACTCCCAGAAGCTCGCGTACCAGGGGGTGGTGTCTTGCTGCTGTGCCTGCGGGCCGGTCGACATGAGCCAGCCTTTGATAAGATCGCGCAGGAACCCGTTCTGCAGCAGCCGCTCCCGGTGGACGCGGGTCAGCTCATCTGATTTGAATATGCGCCGCCCACCCTCCTGCAGCTCTTTGAGGACGGCCAGTGATACAGCGAGTTTTTCATGGGGCTTGGCCATGGCTGTGCCTTTGCAAGTTTTTAGGAGCTGTGCGATTACAAGTGTATAGTGCTGATAGGCGACAAGTCAATGATGCTGTGGAGTTGCAAGTTTTTTTAGTCGTGCGATAACAAGTTTTTTATGCGATAATCGGCAAATGCGATCGTTTCCATAGCCGCGCGAAGGATCGTTACCCGGATGGGCCGAGACCCAGCTCCCCCGCAGGCTACGCAGGGGCTCGGGGCGAGCCTAGAGCCTGGCCCTCCGAAGCGCTTCGAAGGAGGACGCGCCTCTTTGAAAAACTCGCCCGTTGTGCATCGTGGGTACCCGTAAACGCGAATTCTCAAAGGAAAGACGCTCCTTACCTCTCCCTCCCGCCACGATCATCACGGCCGCGCCCGCGCTCACTACGCCGCGACGCCCGCGAGATCGCTGCACGCATCTGATCGGCCACCAGACCGGGTTGCAGATGAAGGATGTCCGTGACGCTGTCGTGTGTTGCACCGTCACCGCAGTGACGGCAAGGCAGCTGCGCACGCCCATGGAGGAGAGCGTCTCGATATCGCGCGCGATTCCGGCACCCCCACTGGAGTCCGATCCGCCGACGACAAGTACATGCGATGCCTGCCTCAGCGCCCTTTCATCCGTTAGAATGAGCGTTCGAAACGCAGGATTCCGCCGACACTGCTCTTCTTGTTGGCGTTGGTCCAATTCATGTTGGAAGCGCCGTCCACCTTGCCGACGGCGAAGTTACCGTATCGGCCATAGTCGAGTTCCGCCGTAACTGTGAAATCTGGAAGAAACGCATAGGCGACGTTTGCAGCGACACCATGGTTCTTGAGCTGATCACCGGAGAGCTGAAGGTTGAACGAAGTTGTCTCGTTGAGCTTGTAAGTGGCGCCAGCCCAGAAAGCCCAGTTCCCGCCCCAACTCTTATAGAAGCCGCGACCATGAGCGTCGATGGCGTTCGTGGAGTCGTCGTTGAGCTTGCCGTTGGAACCGTAGCCGAGCATTCCGAACAGCAACAGTTCGTTGGTGACATTGATGTCGACACGGACCTTGGCGGCCACCGATTCGTAGTTGCTATCATAAGCGGCAACGCCGGTGATCGCGCCCCAGCCATGTGTGTATTTCAAGCCGCCGACTACGTGCGGTGCGTAGCTGTCGATTGTGCCGACCACGCCCGAGCCTTCTTCGAGCGAAACCACGGCCGAAAAGCCGTTCCCGGCGTCGAAGTAGTACTGAACCACATTGGTATCGAAAGGGCCGTACGGAACCGGCGTCTGGTTGAGTACGTCACCTGCGCCGCCAATAAACATGTCGAAGGCCGACCAGTCCTTACCAACTCGGAGGCCACCAAGCTGAATCCAGGCGAAAGTCAAGGTGCTGTCTCCGTTGAAGGCATAGGGCCGAGAACTGTCCGAAACCGAAGCGCCGCGGTTGCCGAAGTTCATGCGGGTTTCGGTGTAGGTCTTCAACGTGCCGAGTTCGGTCTCCTGGCCGGTCCAAGTTTTCAATGTGAAGCGCGTGTTGTTTTGCCATGTGCCCTGATCCTCACCAGTCCTCACATCCGAGGTTCTTGCGTGATCAACCAATCCGACATGGCCCAAGCCGACGTCGTAACGGACATAGCCGCCGATGCGCACGCAGGTCTCAGTGCCTGAAATGTAGACGTAGCCCGAGCCGTAGACGTCGCAGACTTTAACGTACTCAGTCGGGTCAGGCTCGGCAACGGCGGTCACGGCGCGAGCGTCGGAAACGGCAATCAGTGCCGCAGTTGAGCCGAGGAGGAGGCTCCTAATGTTCATTGTTGATCTCCGTTCAAAGAGTAAAAGGAATGGACGTCAGTGATGAACTCTTGCTAAGGAAACAGTCGATAACGATGCGCATCGAGTTGAATTTGAGCAGTTTTGATGCGCTCGTCACGCCAGATATTCATCAGAAATTGAGAATATTATTGGGTGTTATTGTTACAAACATGCGATTGTTATTACAAAAATAATAATCGCCGAAACGACTCCATCCAACATTTCTGTACAAATCATCCCCGTCATCTCCGCTAGTTGTGGGCGGGCCGTCACAAAGGCTTCTACTGCAAATGACGTGCCATCCTGACGACGCAGCTGCGGCTTGAAGCTCAAGTGTGCCGGCGGACCTTGGTTCGCTCTTCCTTCCTTTTTGCCTTGCGGATCAACCCAAGCACGAACGGCAAACGTTTCGGCTACGGTTCGTCTGTTCGCTTCGCGACAGTTTCGTTCAATGGCGACAGCTTTGTTTGCTGTGAGCCCCGACGTTGAGACATCATGCGGCGGCACCGCTCGGTACGACGCCGTCATTTTGGCGAGCGCGATGATCGGTAATCACGCGCTGACGCGCAGCCTTGCCTCCACCACGGAGTCAGTAGGCGCGCCGGCCTTGGCATTGCGGCCGACCTGACGGTCGCGTCGAGCAGCCTCTCGTCCTGATAGACGGCGCGCCACAGCTAGTGCTCTTTGCCAGCAATTCACACAACGAGCTCATCGAGATGCCAGAGATCACTATGGGGCTGCGCTAGCTGGCGAGCAAAGTCCGGTCCCAACGCCGTGTTATCTCGTTGGATGCGGCAGCCGCGCTCAGCAGAATCTAGTCGACCAGGCCCAGGCTGAAGGGAAGGGATGGTGGAACCAAACGGTGCGCGTGAGGGTCGCGGCGGGAACAGCCATGGCCAGTCGCTGACCGTCCAGCCAAGACTGAACGGCCGCTATTGCTGAGAAATACAAGTTTCGAGCCCAAAGCGGAACGGACTGACATAGCGCAAAGACACAGGCGAGCGCAGCGGTAAGGTTGGCGGTTATCAGCATGGGACGGTAACTGTTGCAGACCACAAAATATCGCGAGGCCGGCCTGCCTTGGTACACTATCTATCCGACTGTGTCGGAGTTCTCTGGGGCGGTCAGCGCCGAGGCTTATGAGGAATGGCTCAGGAACCTGCCGGCTGACCATCCGGTGTCGCTCTATTTCCACGTTCCGTTCTGCCGATCAGCTTGCTGGTATTGTGGCTTCCCCACCACCATCACCCGCCATGATGCGCCGATCCTCAACTATCTGGCGGCCCTGCGTGACGAGATCCGTTTGGTCTCGGAGCGAGCGCCGCAGACGCTGCCCGTGAGCGACATGCATTTCGGCGGCGGAACGCCGTCTCTCATAGGACCAGCCGAGTTCCTGGCTCTGATGGAGTTCCTGCGACGCCGCTTCGCTCTCACGAAAACAGCTACGGTTGCCGTCGAGATTGATCCGCGCACGTTCACGGCCGAGATGGCCGAGGCCTTAGGAGCAGCCGGCGTGAACCGTGTGAGTCTCGGCGTGCAGAGCTTCGATCCCATTGTTCAAAAAGCAATCAACCGGGTTCAGAGTGAGGCGCAGACGTCGGCTGCCGTGGAAATGCTGCGCCGGCATGGAGTAAGCCGCATCAACTTCGACCTCATCTTCGGTCTCCCGCATCAAACGGTGCAGTCCTGCGTTGAGACCGCGAGGGCGGCGGTCGCAATGCGCCCCGATCGGCTTGCGGTGTTCGGCTATGCGCACATCCCGTCGCTTATAAAGAATCAGCGCCTCATCGAGGAGGCAGTTCTTCCGGGCAGCGCTGCCCGCGCCGAACAGTATGCGGCCGTGGCCGCGACGCTGATTGCCGCCGGCTACCGCGAGATCGGACTCGACCATTTCGCCTTGCCGGACGACGAGCTCGCGCTGGCACAGAAAACGGGTCGCCTGCGGCGTAACTCGCTGGGCTACTCGGCCACCACCTGCAGAACCCTGATCGGTTTCGGCGCGTCGGCTATCGGCCGCGTCGGCGAGGGGTACGTCCAAAACGAAGTTACACGGGATTCCTACATCCAGCACATCGCAGCTGGCCGTCTGGCGACGTCAAAGGGCTATCGCCTCACCGACGACGACCGCGTGCGAGCCGCAATTATCGAGCGACTAATGTGCGATCTCGAGGCCGATGTGCAGGCAATCTGTGCCGCCCACGGATCTGATCCGATCCGTCTTCTCGATTCAGCTGAACGCTTGGCGATGCTGGCCGAGGACGGGATAGTGGACTTCGAAAACGGTTTTGTCCGCGTACGGCGGGAGCATCGCTTTGTAATTCGCGCTGTCGCTGCCGCGTTCGATGCTTTTCTCGATCGGGATGGCCGTAGGCATAGCCACAGGTGAGGGCAAGCATCCAACCGGAAGCTAAACTCGACGCCCTCGGCCGAGGCCTGTCATGAAGCGCGCGTCAAGGATGCGAAAAGCAGAGCTGATCCGCCTATTTCATCTCATCTTCAATGACATCGACCTCGTGGCTGCCACCGAGGCGTTTCCATATTGATCGTGGTAGGTGCGGGGCATCTGGGTGTTTCGCCGTCAGCGCATGAATATCCCCGCCATGTGATGGGTCAGGAAATCGCGGTGGCTGCAATCAGCCCGTCCATCGATGACAGACCGCGGCCACGCCGCTTCGCGAGGCCCGTCAGGTCGCCCAGGCCAGGACAACCAGTTTTCCACGGGCAGGACTCTCGGCTCGAAGCGCTGCGGCAGGTCCCGGGCGAGCCATCCGGCCAGTGCGTCACGTTTCCGACCTTTGTCCATGAGGGCAGCGCCGCGCCGGATCTCGGCGATCGACACAACGCTGATAAATGAGCGGTCTTCATCGAGCCCGTGATCCATTCCAGCACGCGCGCGTCAGGGCTCGGCCTCGTCACCTCGGAGAGGCCATTAGTGTCGAGCAAGAGCCTCACAATGGCAGACCATGCGGTTCATCGCGTAGCCGCTCGATGTCCAGTTCGGCGTTGCGCAGCGGCGATGCGCAGCGAGTGCCCAGAAAACAGCAGCCAGCTGCCCTTCCGGGGAATCGGAGCGGACGCCACGCAAAAAGCGCCAAATCCTTCCGCCGGCGGTCTGTGTGTTTGCGCGCTGGCGGCTTTGGTGTACTCCTGTGCCGTTTCGACGAGGCTTCCAGCCGGACCGGCAGGGGAGGAGGCTTTGGCGGCGCGGCCGGCACACGGCCCACCTCGAGGACGAGATCGACGATGTCGGGCAGATCCTCGGTCGCCTCACAAATCGGTGAGGTCGTCGGGACACCGTCTTCCACTTTTGTTGATCAGCCGCCTTCCTGGCCATGTTCCGAGACAATAAGGCGCCCGTGCGCCGCCGCCTCGATTAACCCAAGACGCGCAAGGATCTTTTGCCGGAGACAACGAGGTCACCATCCTGCGGTGCCGCGTTGCGTCACGGTCGGCATGAGATGTGCTAAGTGGACCGTCGTCAAACGTCAAACAGAGGCGTTGGTGACTGGACTGAACGACCAGAACGGGCTGCTTGCGCCCTTTCGGACTTCACAAAGTTCGAAAATGGCGTCGTTTCAGGGCATAATCGCCGCTTGTCAAAATGTTTGCGACAAGTCCGGTGAAAGCCTACCGAGTATCTTGTGCTTGGGGGGCGGTTAGTTCCGATAACCTAAGCGGCATACACATGCTAATCTATTTGATTTACGGGCCGACCTGCAGCGGCAAAACAGACGCGGCAATCCAAATTGCACGAGAGACCGGATGGCCGGTCATTGCGCTGGATCGTGTACAATGCTGTCCTCAAATCGCCACCGGCAGCGGGCGTCCCTCGGATTCCGAACTGCAATCTACCCAGCGGATCTACTTGGATTCGCGCCCGCTAACCGCGGGCATAATCGACGCCGAGACCGCCCATCGTAAGCTGATAATGCAAGTGGATGAGCGTAGTTCCCAGCCGGGGCTCATCCTCGAAGGCGGTTCGATCTCCCTTCTCAATTTAATGGCGCGAGTCAGCATTGGGATGGCGCTTTTCGGTGGCATGTAAGGCGGTTGCGGCTCGGCAACTCGGACGCCTTTCTGGAGAGAGCCAAGCGTCGGGTCACAGACATGTTTGTCACAAGAGAAGGACAACCTTCATTGCTGCAGGAACTTGCGGATCAGTGGAAGGAAGATGCAGTCCGTCCCACTTTGGAAGACGTTGACGGATATCGTTGCGCCATTCGTTTTGCGAGAGAGCACAGCTTGGCAATCAGCGAAATGCCGTGCCTTCGCAAAGAGCTCCAACAAGATCTTGTAGAGGCGATTGCGAGAGAATATCTCGAATATGCGCGTTGGCAAGAACGCGACTTTCCAGAATGGGAAACTGAGTGAGCAAGCCTCCCCGGACCTCGCCTGCGGTGCGGGCACGGTAGCTCCTGAGAATTGCGCTAAGTGGTTTGCTGAAGCAAGCTAGTGCCAGGCGACATTAGGTCCGTGTGGCAGCGGAAGGATTGCTTTCGCCACGGTGACTGCGGAGGAGGCGACATGGCTGCACTGCTCATTTCAGGCATGGGACGGAATGTACCGATGACAAAGTGCTGCGCGCTTCGTAGCGACCGCTACCGTGGCTGACTCGCGAACTACTATCCGCCAGCCCAGTCTGTGGCGTCGTCTCGGCTTTCATCGCCACCGCCTTCGCCCAGGAAACGCCCGAGGCCGCAAGCGTCGCCGTGGCAGTGCGGCACCCGGCAAGATGGGTGGTCATCGGCCTGATCGACGGGGAGCACCGTGCTTTCGTCCTGGGCGAGGTTGAGCGAGATGCCAACATGACGCTTCATCAATTGACGGCGGCACTGGCTGAACGTGGTCTCCTGCGAGCGTCGGTCGCTTCCTGCACCGCGAGGGCAAGAGCTTCAAAAAAACCGTTCTGCCGGCCGAGCAGCTCAAGCCAAAGCTGATGCGCGGGCGTGCGCAATGGATGCACTATCAGACCCGCATTGACCCTACGCGCCCGGTCTCCCTGGATGAAACATGGGTCAAGACCAACATGGCGCCGTTGCGCGGCTGGGGTGTGCGCGGCAAGCGGCTGATGGCCCACGCACCATATGGCCATTGGAAGACGATGACCTTCATCACCGCGCTGCGGCATGATCGGGTGGAGGCGCCTTGGGTCATTGACGGACCCATCAATACGCAGGCCTTTCGCGTCTATGTCGAAACCGAACTCAACAAAACACTGAAGCCGGGCGACATCGTCATTCTCGACAATCCCGGTTCTCACAAGGGCCAAGCCGTCCGCGACATCCTCAGGGCTGCTGGCGCAAGGCGGGTCAAGCCCGCGAGAGCGGCAATTTTGTTCCGGCTATCACCCTCTCGTCGAGAACGGCGTGACGGAAGCGATAAAGTTGCGCCGGCCGGCCGCCGGTTTCCGAGGTTGTCTCACCGGTCTCCTCGACCAGCTCCTGCTGCTCGATCAGCCGGCGAAAGTTCGGCTTACGCACGAGCCTGCCGGCAAGCGCCTCCACGGTGCGCTGCAGCTGCAAAAGCGTGAAGACCGGCGGCATCAGTTCGAATACGACCGGCCGGTATTTGATCTTGGAGCGCAGCCGCGCAATGCCGGTCGCCAGGATGCGACGATGATCGGCGATCATCGATCTGCCCGACACCGAGGTGGGCGCAGCGGAATGTCCGGCGCGTATTGCTTCCTCCACCAGGGCGGCTTCGTAGAGCAGCTCATAACGTTGAAGCGCGAGTTCCTCGTTCCAAGGGCGGTCGTCAAAGCCGAAGGCGATCGCCGCCCGCCGTCGTCGGTCGAGGCGTGTCGTACCGTCGTCAGTGCCATCCGCCCATTCCATCAGGCGCGGCCGCAATTCGTCCAACACGACCGCCGGTGTGCCGGAGCGGTGATCCTCCCACGGGAAATAGTCGTACCAGCTTCCCCAGTGTCGCCCGGCCGGGTCGCCAGCTTCGTCTTGGTGGGTGAGCGCCAGATAGCTGATAGAGACCACGCGGTCGTCAGCGCCAACCCTGTCGCGATCGGCGAAGGTGTAGAGCTGTTCGATATAGCCGAGCGGCTGGCCGGTCTGTTGTTCCACCCATCCCCTGAGGCCCGACTGCAGCGAACGGTGAGCAAGCTCGAACGGGCCGGAGGGCAGGGCGTTTGCCTGCGGGATGGTCAGAACGCAGGGGGCGCTGCTGTCCATGGCGACCACAACGGCGATCAAGTCCGCATTGACGTCGTTGGCCTTGCCTCCAGCTCCGCCTTTCCTAATCCCTTTTGCGCGATCGTCCATGGTCCCCGACGTCGTTGAGCAGAGCCCTGCCGCGTAGGCGGCTGAACCGATTGAATTGCGTTTTTGTCTGATAATTGTCGGCGCGTCAACACCACCCGTCGTGGCGATTTTAGCTCTTCGCAGCTGCACAAAAAGTGCCAACGCGACATCCGTGCTTGGGGAAGGAGGCCCATTGAGTGCGCCGATTCAAAGCTCGTCGATCGACATTGCGACGTTGTTCTCGTCGGCGACAGCGCGGCATGGTTCTCCACGGTTTGGCGTCGACGCTGGGCGTGACGCTGGAGATGATGATCATGCACGGTCAGGCCTGCCCCGTGGCCTGGAGCCGGCGCAAATGGTCGTCGACCCGCCGTTCGGTTCCTTTTGAAGAAACCCGGAGCAGGCTTTCCGCAATGCCTGATAAAGCCCTTCCAGTGCGCCCGCGCCAGCATCATCGCACTCTCGCTCCAACACAACCTATGCGAGTCAGTAAATCGACTCGCCGGCACTATTGTTTCAGGGGAAATGAATCTAGTTTCAAAGGGTTCGGCCGATAGGCCGGGCACAGCTGCGGTCTTCACGGCCTTTTTGACATAAACGCGTCGCCCGATTGAGATTATCTTGACGGTAGCGCAGTGCGCCATCCATGCCACTCGAGATGATCATGGGCAAATATCGAGACCATCGCGAGCCACGCCGGCATCGCTATGACGATGACCCCGTTTCCTTTTCGGAACGGACTTCCGAGCCAAGCTATTTTCAGCGCCCGCCGACCGTGACGGCAGATCCTGTCGATGCGGAGGTATTGTGGTTCACAGTCAGCAAGGGTTTTGGCTTCGTCAAACTGTCGGACGGCACGGAGGCCTATCTGCACGTGCGAGTGTTAGAGGCGGCCGGAAGCCGGGATGTTGCCGCGGGAACGCCTCTCAAGATCACGGTCGAAAAAAGTCCAAAAGGTCATCAAGTCGCGCAGGTGCTGGAGATCGGCGATCACCGCGCGAAAACTCCGTCACATACGCGCGTCGCTGGAGGGACCTTCGTTGAAACCGGTGCGCAGCTGGAGAGCGGGGGCACGGTCAAGTGGTACAAACCCGAAAAGGGCTTCGGCTTCATTGCTCCTGACAACGGTGAGAAGGACGTCTTCGTTCATGCCAGCGCCCTGACGCGCTCAGGGCTCAGCGTGCTGGTGGCGGGACAGAAGGTGTTTGTCGAATGCGGGCAAGGCAAGAAAGGCTGGGAAGTCCGGAGCATTCGCCTTGCCTAGACGGCGATGCATTGCTCGCCTCGAAGGAGATGCCGGAGAGCGTCGGGCGGTCGCCCGAGCCCGCGTAGCAGAAACCGACATTGTCGAAGCGCAGCACGCCGTCGGTGACGACGAGATCCCTGGCGCCCGCCGCGTCCTCGATGTCAAGTTCGGCGTCGAGCAACTCGAACAGCCGCGTGCCGCAGGTCGAGGCGCGCGCGAACGAGTTGACCATCAATCCGAGCTAGCGCACCGGCATCTGTAGAATGGTCATGAAGGGGAGCAACAGGGCCAGCGTGCCGACGCTGATTTGACCTGCGATCACTTTCTGGCCACCGAACCAGAGCACCAGGCCCATGGCGGTCAGGAACGAGAAATTCATGGCGCTGGTGTTGCCGACACGGATGTCAACGCGCTCATTGGCGAGATCAAGGCGCGTCCTGCTTGGGGCGGTCGAACTTTTCCAGCTCGTGCGGCTGCGCGGCGAAGGCACGCACGACACGGATGCCGCCGAGATTCTCATCCATCACCCGGATCTTTAACGATCGCTGATGCCCAGATATGGGAAGGTCAGGCTTCAATGACGGGGAAGGTGAAGGATTGACTGGTCGGGTTTCCGGGCCGAGCTTGTCGGCCGCTCAATCGAAAGCGTCATTTGAGGCGCTTTCTCTCCCGCGTGTAACTGGAAGACACGCTCGTCCAGTTCCTTGTCTACTTCCGTGAGACGATGATTGAGGCGAAGGTAGTCGGTCCAGGTCGGCGTTCGGAACGTTTCTGTCCACTGCATAGGCTTCTGAAGGTTGCGCTGGAGCGTCCAGTTCCGAGCACCGACGCGGCTGTGTACATGACGCCGCTGCCGCATGAGGTCGAGGAAGGCCTCGACATTTCTCTCGGCTATCAGATATTCGATCTTGACCACGATCGGGCCGCTTCTCGGCTTCAGATTGAGAGCGACAGCCGGGGCATCGAATTCCTCCAGAGGATCGGGCTCTGAGTCGCGGCGCTCGCGAAGAGGAAACAGAACGCCGGCTGCAGCGACGAACATCAGGGAGGCAGCGGAACCCTCCAGCGCCAGGGCCAGCGAATGGTTTTCGGCCACCGTGCCCCACACCCAGCTGCCGAGCGCGATGCCACCATCTATCAAAGCATAGTAGATCGAGATGGTGCGCCCCACGACCCAGCGCGGGCTTGCCAGCTGCACGCTCACACCGACCCCTGACCAGGCGGTGACCCAGCCCGCGCCGCCCAAAGCGAGTGCAATTGCCGCCACCCCGATCGAAGTTGTCAGTGCCAGGGAAAGTGAGCACGCCGCGCAGGCGACGCAGGAGAGCCTCATCAGCCGCTCCTGCGACAAGCTCCGTCTGAACAGGCTGTTGGAGAGGCCAGCGAAGACGGCTCCGGTCCCGAAGCCGGCCATGAGCGCACCATAGGCGAGCGGGCCTCCTCCCAGCTGGTCGCGGACAACCACCGGCAGCAGCGCGAGTATGGCGATGCTCGCCAAGCCAAAGAGGGTTCCGCGCGCGATCGCGGCCTTGATTTCCGATGACATCGCCGTGAAGCGCAGCCCGTCATAGATCGCCGTCCTCATCGACTCGCGTGGAAGAGGGGAAGAACGAACCTTCCACTTGCAGCGCCAAATAGTGGCCAAGGGTACGAAATAGGTGAGCGTGGTCACCGCGAATGCCGCCATAAGGCCAAACGAGGCAACTACAATGCCGCCGAGCGCCGGGCCCACAGTCCGGACGGTATTGAATCCAACAGAAAGCAGGGTGACGGCAGCGGGAACATCTCGTCGATCCACAATATCGCCAACCGACGCTTGCCAGGCCGGATCATTGAGAGCACCGCCGCTTGCGATCAAGAAGCTGAAGCCGAGGATCATCCACGGACTGACAAAGCCCAGCGCCACCGATGCGGTCAGCATCGCGGAGGCAGTCACCATAAGGCACCGACCGGCGAACATGACCCGGCGCCGGCTGAAATTGTCAGCGAGAGTCCCGGCGAAGACAGACAAGACGAAGGCGGGCAGGTTCGATGAAGCCTGAACCAACGCAACCATCAGATCGGAAGTCGAGATCGTTGCCATCAGCCAGCTGATGGCGACAGTCTGCATCAACCAGCCGAGGCTTGAAACCTGCGTGGCGAGCCAGATCGAGCGAAAGGTGGGCTGCAGAAGTGGCCCAAAGGTCGTTGGTGCAGCCAAATCTTCGTTTGATCCAGCCACCCTACTCATTTTGCGATCCTTTGCTTTCCGTTATTGTCGCTTCCCATGTAATCTAGGCTGAACCGTGGCGGCTGGAAGAATAGATGGACCCATTTGTCTCCGACGATGTGGCCACAGTTCCTCCTGACCAGTGGTCTGGCGGCCGGGACGCAGACATGGGCCGGCTCACTCGCCTTCGACGACATGTTGGTGAGCCGGAATTCACATGTCATTTGAGGCATCATGCTCGTTCGACGCGCTGCCGAGCGATTTTTCGCGAAACGTTACCCTGTTCTTTTGTTGGAAACTCACTCATCAGCGGCGTTCGATGCTGAGTGTGGCTTCCGAAAAGTGAGGACGCTTGCAGATCTTTGACAGGATCAATTCCCTGCTTGACGCAGACGATTGCCACGCCGCGATCGAAGACGCCCGCGCCCTGCTACTTCAATTCGAACAAAAGTCTGATGCGCTCACACATGCGATTGACGAGTTTCTGCTCGACCTGATGACATTGGCTTTCATTGTCGAATGTTACGGACGCGGCTTTGAACTCCTGGCGCGAACGCTTGCCCGTAGAAGGCTGGTGAAGATCAGACTTTTGTCGGGAGGGATTGGCCGGGCAGAAATGGTTCCAAAGTCTGATGGCTGAACCGGCGATCGCGCCGCGTTGCAATTGACGACGTGGCGACCGCCAAAAAAAAGGGCCATCGGAAAACCGAGGCCCTTTAGGTGTAAAGTCAAAACCTTCAGAGGGGAACAGCTGATACGATGGAATGGGAGGAAACCATCGCGTGCATCAGCTGTAAGCTTAATGGCTAAAAGTTGTGCAATGCGCAAACACACTTTGTGCAATGCAGCTATGCAGTAACGCAAAGCCTCAAGTTGCAAGATCGAGTTTGGAAATGTTTGCTGCTCGTACGGTGATGGGCGAGATCCTTAAGCGTATGTACGGCGGCATGATGGACGCTTGCAAGCATCCAGACAAGATTATCGCGAAGCTAAAATAAGAGGTTCGATCCAATCGGCGATGCTCAATAGCCGCGCCATTCTGGTTCAGCCGGGCGTTACATCGCCTCGCCAAGTTGAGGATGTATTGGTCGCGAGCAGCCGCGCGCCAATTTGGAACCCACGACCATATGCAACGATTGGGCACTGTCCGAAGAAGGCCGAGAACGGTTGAAAGTGCGCTAGATGGAGATATTCTGAATTGGAACGGGGGCCTGGTTCATCGCCAAAGCGAGACATGGATGAAAAGCAGATCGCGCCCAACGCCTGATCCAACCATTGCAACGGAAGTCCCCTGGTCGGAAAGCCTAACCGCATATGATGACAAGCATTTCGAGCTCTATTTGAAGCTCATGGACGCTTGCGCCGACAGTGCCAGCGAAGAGGAGATGGCGCTGGATGTACTGGGTATCGATCCGGTCAAAGAGCCCATCCGCGCCCGTAAGGCCCTTCGCAGTCATCTCAAACGGGTGCTCTGGTTTATGCATGAGGGCCATAAGGAACTGCTTCCAAGCCGGCCGCCTCAATAACTGCGGCGCCGAACAAGGTTGCACGGAACTTACCGAGACGCTTGAAGCGGGATATGAACATTGGGTCACGACTGAGCGTCCCACACAGGAAAACAACGTTGTTCCGCCCACGCCGAGACACATCCTGCTAAGGGCGATCTTCGCTCTCTAAAGCCACCACAGCTTGATCGATTGATTGCGCTAAGTGGGGATCGCCGTAGCGAAGTGTCCACTTTGGCGCGTGAACATCTAGATAAGCGCCTTGAAGCAGATCCAATGGCCGCCGGGCGCATATTTGAGGCGATAGTCGATGGTCGACTGGGTCTATCCGCTCTAGACCTACTGCTGAAACGGCCAAAATTACTAACGCCTGATCGACTTGCGCGACTTCTGACGTGGTACGACAGCCCAGTGGCGGGAAAGCGAGAAAGGGTAATCTCACTGCTGAAGGAGCCCTTCCTGGGCAGAAACGACATCATTACTTGGGCACATCGTTTACGGGAGGACGAGGACTTCCATATTCGCGAGGCCGGTCATCGCCTGTTGCGTGAGCATAGAGTTTCCTAAGCCCCGGAGCGGAGCATCCAGACGGGCATCGGTCTGGTGCCAGTCAGGCGGGTGAAGATCCGGGATCGCGGCGCGAATGGCGAGGTTTGATCGGGTGCGGTTCGCCTCATCGATCCTGCCGAAATCGGCGCGTCGGGCGCGAAGTCTGGATGCGCTGCTTCCCGTTCTCTACCTGCGCGGTGTTTCGACGGGCGATTTTCAGGAAGCGCTGAGCGCGCTTGTGGGCAAGGACGCGCCGAACCTTTCACCCTCGGTGATCACGCGGCTGAGTGGAACGCCGATTACGAGCGTTGGCAAAAGCGCGATCTTTCGGCGCGCCGCTATATCTATGTGTGGGCGGACGGGGTCTACCTGCAGGCGCGGATGGAAGACCAAGCCGAATGCATGCTGGTCCTGATCGGCGCCACGCCCGAGGGCAAAAAGGAACTCGTCGGCTTCCAGACCGGCATTCGCGAGAGTGCGCAAAGCTGGCGCGAGCTGCTGGTCGACGTGAGGCGGCGTGGCCTGAAGATCGCGCCCGATATTGCCGTCGGCGATGGCGCGCTTGGCTCTGGAAGGCGCTCGACGAGGTCTTTCCCGGCACTAGGCACCAACGCTGCTGGGTGCACAAGACCGCCAACGTCCTGAACAAGGTGCCGCTCTCGGTGCAGGCCGACATGAAGACGGATTTGCGCGAGATTTACGGCGCGCCGGCACGCTCAGCAGCCGAAATGGCGATCGAAGTGTTCGCCGAGAAATACGGCGCGAAGTACAACAAGGCGGTCGACTGCCTGAAGAAGGATCGCGAGACGTTGCTGGCGTTCTACGATTCCCCCGTCGAACACTGGGATCAACTGCAAACGTCGGACCCGATCGAGAGCGTCTTTGCACCGTTCGCCGCCGAACGGTACACACGAACGGCTCCCTATCGTCGAAGACCGCCAGGCTGATGGTCTTCAAGCTCGTCATGGCCGCCGCCAAATACTGGCATCGATTGAAGGGACAAAATCAGTTGCCGAAACTGCTCGCAGTTGCGAGGTTCCAGGACGGGATCGAGGTCATCAAATGAAGCCGCAAAGCGCCGCTTGATCAACCCCGTCACCCAAAATCCGTCATAGCTCATTTTCCGGCGCCGTGCTTGTAGACGTTGACCACCAACCGGCGCGAATCGAGCGTCTTGAAGTAGTCCGTGCTTCGGACTTTCCAGCCGAAACTTTCCAGGAGGTCTGCAATCTCGGCGAAATCCGCTGACCAGACCTTCGCAGCTGCCGTATCCCCTCGATGCCAGTTTCGTAATTCGCGGACCAGCCAGTCCCGCAGCTGTTTGTCCCACTCGTGGAACATCCCTGCGGTGACACTCAACCGGGTTTGGTCGCGTATGCCGCTCAGGAGCTGTTGAACTCAATGCCGGCGTCGCGAGCAGCCTCGTAGAAATCCCCGGAATCGTCTCAAACCGGCCTTTGCTTTGCTCCAGCACTGCGGGGCCAGATCCGGCGGCCCCCGCCGCGCTGAAATGCCTCGCTCCTGCGGCCTCACACTCGCCAGGAGGCACAAGTGCGGTCTTATGTAGCAAACGCACCAAGCGCCTTTAGCGTGGGCCCTTTGCCTTCTCGACCGGGAGCACTGGAAGCTTAGCTTGTTGCACTTCGGTTTTGAGAAGCTGTCCTATGCCTCCAACACATTCGTTCGTGTAGCCAGCAGCCCATTTAACAACTCTCTTCCCGCTGAGTGCGCACATAACCGGGACTAAGCCGCTTAGGAGCGTCAGGTAAAACGAAATCCAGATCCAGTCTGTAGAAAATAAACAGTTCATCCACAGCCATTGGTTGACCGTGGTGGCCGTCCCAGCGGCGAGGACGAAAGCACAGAAACATCCTAGGGCGGATACCGCCTTTACGTCTCTGTGAAACTCGAAAACGCTCGAATAGAACTTACCCCAAAAGCCATCTGGCATTTTTTGCCGTTTCTTTGGCTCCGGAATGTCCTCATCGTTGTCGTATAGGCTACCAAGCCGCGCTACGCGCTGGAACCACAAGTTGTCGCATATGTTTGCAGCAATCTGCCCGTCCTCGCCTCGGAAGCTCTCAATTTTCTGCTTGGCGTGATCGCGTATTTTGCTTCGGTAGCGGAATCTAACAAGGGCCAGATATGCAACGTTTACCGCCAACGCAGTGCCGGCAACCGGCTCTAGCATTGGTGCGAGTGAAGTTGCTGCGGCGCACTCTGCCAACAAAGCTACGCCCCACAGTGCAAGCAGCTACTAGGCGACGGACCTAATGGCTTCTGACTGGCTAGAGGCGCCAATGGGTGTGGATGGGGCCCACAAACTTTCAAAAATATTTGCAATGTTTTTCGCCCCAGCCTTATCTCCGAAGACGGCAACGGCGACACACTCGCTCTTATCCGCCTCGAATCGATAGCTGTCCGAATCCATTACTAGAAAATGGAATTTATACAAGTCTTGATAAGCAGCGGGAACTTCGCGCACCTCAACATTCTTATAGGCAATGAACTTTTCAAAAAACGGATGGTCTTGAATGCTTGATTCAGAGCCGTCCTCGACCAGAACCCTCAGCTTGTGGTCGGGCTCAGCCAAAAATAGAGAGGCCTGCTCTATAACTTCGCTCTGCCCGTAAACGCGCGGATTAAGCTTGCCAGAAAGAATAGACACAGATTCATTTGCGTGTTCAAACATAGCTTCAACTATGGCTGACGCATGGTCCTGCGATCCATTGTAAATTGGCTTGCCGTCCCTAAGGGCGGCCGCTAGTCTAAGGCGTGCTCGGTAAGCATTCATTGTGATAACCACCCCCAACGAGGCTGAAGGTCTTTTGTTCCGCCGCGCGCTCCGCGAGAATAATTCAAACTGAGTCTTTGTCAACAGACGAGTTGTTAACTTTTCGTCAATAAATACAGAAGGTTAGACGGTCCCTGTGCGAAACGCCGCGAACGCTGTGGGAAACTTTAAAAGACCGCTTGACAGATTCTCAGGGAAATCACCAGTCGAAATGGATGGTGTCGGCTCCTATGACCGTTAGGCACTGCAACAGGAATGCGGCGGTGAAACCGCCACGGCTGATCTTGTTATTCAGGTTGCGTTCCGTTTCATGAATGCCGACCGCCGCCAGCTTTTCGGCAAGCTGTGCATAGGTGACGCCCTTCCGCTTCAACTCTGACTTCAAAAGGTTCTTGGCTTTCGTCTCGTATTCGACGGTCTGCGGGTCGTCCTTACGTGCCATAGCCTCGCCTCAAAAAATATCATCACATTCGATGATGTAAGCCCATGTATTTGGCGATACAAGCCCGCATATACGGTGGCCAATATCACCAGATATGATGACAATGGCCCAACACTTCCTCCTTTCCGCCGAAAGCCGCACCCTCTCCCTGAAGGAGATTTACAAGGGTGGCGAGGAAAAGGCTTACGACACGTTCAAGCGCCTTCGTTGGGCTTCGACGCAAGGCGAGCCTGTTTGCCCGAAATGCGGGTGCTTGGATCATTACGACATTCCGACCCGTCGCAAGTTCAAGTGCGCCGCTTGCGGTGCGCAGTTCTCGGTTACGAGCGGCACAATCTTCGCCTCGCGCAAGCTGTCGTTTGTCGATCTGCTCGCCGCGATCTGCCTGTTCGTCAACGGTGCCAAAGGCATGTCGGCGGTCCAGTTCTCTCGCGATCTGGACGTTCAATACAAGACAGCCTTCGTGCTGGCTCACAAGCTGCGCGAAGTCCTGTGGGCTGAAACCAAGAACGAAACCCTTGAAGGCGAGGTCGAGATTGATGGCGCTTATTCGGCGGCGTGGTGCGCCCTGAGAACCGCGTAGAGGACCGCAAGGACCGCCGCATGAAGGAGAACCAGTCAGACCTCCGCCGCGTTGTGATCGCCCTGCGCGAGCGCGCTGGCCGCACCTTGACGTTTGTCCGTCATCGCGAAGCCGAAGGCGTCGAAATCGCCCGCGCTCGTATGCTGGCCGGTTCCAAGCTGTTCGCGGACGAAGCCAATCATTGGGACGCGCTGGAAGCTGATTACGCTTCGACCCGCATCAATCACTCGGAAAGCTACAGCGACGGCCACGGCAAGCATACGAACATGGTGGAGAGCTATTTCAGCCGCCTTCGTCGGATGGTCGCCGGTCAGCACCACCACGTTTCGCACCGCTACCTCTACCAGTACGCCAATCATGCCGCATGGCTTGAAGATCACCGTCGCCGGTCAAATGGTGGCAATGCCTTCGCTCTGCTTGGTGGTGCGCTCAATCATTCCGTGAGTCGCGTTTGGGCTGGCTACTGGCAACGCTAGACTGGCGTCGAATCAGGTTGCACTTTGTGCAATGCACAATCTAGACGAGTCGGCCAGAATCAGGCTATACGGCGCAAAATATGCGAAGATCGCAAAACGGGCGCGGTGGGAGGAAACCAGCCAAGCCTTTGAATCTAGATAGCTTTTTTGCACCCACACTATTATGTGGCAGGGTGCATTTGCCGCTGCCTTGACTCCGGCAGGCCGCGAGACTCTTATCCATCTCGTGAGGGGAAGAATCCTTTCGCCCAATACGACAAAGCCGGGGCTTCCGACCCCGGCTCCGTATCGGTAACCGCAGTGCTTTGGACGGCTTGCGGCTAGTCGTATGTACACGCGGGACCCTACTCGCAATCGACTCGCTGTCAAGTCGTCCAAGCGTCCTAAAAGGAGTTTAGGATAATGACGACCGACAATAAACCACCATACCAGCTCACATATGATGATGCAGTCGACGTTTGGCTACGTCATTGGGCTGGGCAATATCAGCATCACATTGCCGCCGTCTATGGCGTCAATCCGGGCCGCGTGAATGACGTTCTCAAAGGGCGGAAACACGCAGGTGCCGAACAGGTCGCCGCTTCGAAAAGGAGGGCTGCCTAATGGCTAGTAGTTCCGTGAAACTTCTTTGCGGCTCTTGCAAGGTCGACCTTGAAGGACCCGCGAATGCGAAGGACCATGACGTGATTGCGTGTCCCCGGTGCGGGCGCAGTGACACACTCAAAAACGTCGTGAGGGAAGTCACGAAGCATGCCGAGGAAGCGATGGCGCGCGGTCTTCAGAAAAGCCTGAGCGGCGCGTTCCGAGGGAGCAAGAACGTCAAGTTCTCTGGCAACCCCGTCCCACATCGCACCTATCGCTTCATCAGCGATATGAAACTTTGACATAGTTTCTACTCCTGCGGTCGGCTGTCATGGCCGACCGCTTCGGCCCGCCGCCGTCGCCAGCCCTTCGCCGTCTTGATGTTATTCATGAGCGGCTTCACAAGCGCGGTATCCCATCCCTTCGCCTGAGCGATACGCGTTGCGGTTTCCCGGTTCGACGCGCTGCCTTCCGCTTCATGCCTGAGAATCAGCCGGTAAAGCTCGCCCTTGCGGAAGCGGCTTGGCGTGCGCCGTAGCGGCACGATAAGCGACGGATCGCCCTTGTAGCCAAGGATGAGCAGCACCGCGTCAATGTGCTGTAGTTGGTGAGCCAGGTCCGCACCCTTGAACCGGATCGCGCCGGATATCTCGGATCGCTTGGCTACCAGCGTATTGATAGCGTGTTGGTATCGGGTGGAACGGACGGTGGGCGCTACTCTCGGCATCCCCGGATTTTATGGGAACCGACCCTTTAAGTCGTGCGGGAAGTTGGTGCGTTTGCTACATAAGACCGCACAAGTGCATCCCCATGCCTGACTGGCAGTGCGCTTCGCCGCAGGAAGAGTCCCGTGACTTTCCCGGCCTGGCAGGGCAGTTTGTCTCGGCGCCGCTGAATTCCGATCTGCAAAGCGGCCTCATCCCGTCACGCCCTGTGAAAAAAGGGCAGGAGGGCTACGGCTTCCATTTCAGCGTCAGCCGCTGAACGCTTGAGCCGGCTCTACGGCTATTCGGCTGGGGTTTTCCGAAGCTTTTCTAACACAAAGAGCTTGCCCTGGCGCACGGCGTACTCGATTGATTGCGCCTTCGCCAGATGCGCTGCAATCGCGCTGGCCAGCATGCAGCCCGTCCCGCGCATCGATGCGGCAAGACGCGGCGTGTCAAAGCGGACTGGTTCGTGATCGGGGCGCAACAGAATATCGGTTGATTGCGGTCCCGATGCATGGCCGCCCTTGATCAGCAGAGCCCGCGCGCCGGCTGCCAGCAATTCTTGGCCTTGCCACACTACGCCGTCCTCATCCACTGCCCGCTCCGAGCCAACAAGGAGTGCCAGCTCGAAGAGATTGGGGGTGACCAGACGGCAAAATGGCATCAGATCGCATTTCAGGGCGGCGATGGCGCCGGCTTCCAGGAGCGCCCGGCCTGACGTCGACGCCAGCACCGGGTCGAGCACTGCCGGCACCTGCGGATTTTCGCGCAGCACGCCGGCAGTGGCAACGACGATCTCAGCCGTTGCGAGCATGCCGATCTTAATTGCCGCCACCTTGTTGGCCTGTAGCGCGGCGCACATCTGATCGGCCACAAGATCGGGCTGCGAAGGATGGATTTCCATTACGGCTTCGTGCGTCTGCACCGTCAGCGCTGTGACAGCCAGGCAGGTGCGCACGCCAATGGAAGAGATCGTCTCGATATCACGTGCAATTCCAGCCCCACCGCTGGGGTCTGATCCGCTGACCACGAGCACATGCGGTTCTCGCCTCAGCGCCATGGCTTTGTCTTTTCGATCCATTCTCGCGTGCGCGCTTCGGGATCGGCATTCAACGTGATGTCGGTGACCACCGCCGCGCTGTCCGCACCAGCCTCGAAGACGCCGTCGAGCCGGTCGGGGTTGAGGCCGCCGATGGAGACCAATGGGATCGGCGCCACCCGATGCTTCCACTCGCTGATCCGCTCGAGCCCTTGCGGCGCCCATTTCATCTGCTTCAGGATGGTGGGATAGATGGGGCCGAGCGCGATATAGTCGGGCTCGGCAGCGATGGCCGTTTCCAGTTCGAGATGATCGTGCGTGCTGAGCCCGAGCTTCAATCCGGCGTACTTAATCGCCAGCAGGTCGGCCGCAGCCAAATCCTCTTGGCCGAGATGGACGAAGTCGCAGCCTTCCTCAATGGCGAGCCGCCAATAATCGTTGACGATCAGTTGGCAACCATGGACCACGCAGACGCCGTTCGCGCGGCGGATTTCCGTCCGCAGCGTGGCCTCGTCCCTATCCTTGATGCGCAACTGAACCAGCTTGACGCCAAGTGGCACCAGCCGTTCGATCCAGGCGGCGCTGTCGACGACCAGGTAGAAGGGATCGAGCTTCATGAGAAAACCGCCCTGCCGAATGTCGGTGTCGATGGCACCGCGACGTCGCGGGGTTCGAGCATCCCCGAGCTGAAAGCTTCTCGACCGGCGTCGACCGCCTTGCCGAACGCACGCGCCATGCCGACCGGATCGGCCGCCTTGGCGACCGCTGTGTTCAGGAGCACGGCATCAAAGCCGAACTCCATGACTGTTGCCGCGTGCGATGGCCGTCCGAGACCAGCATCCACGATCAGCGGGACATCAGGGAAATGCCCGCGCATCGAGCGCAGCGCCATGATGTTGACCGGCCCGAGGGCGGAACCGATCGGTGCGCACCAGGGCATCAAGACCTTGCAGCCCGCCGCAAGCAGCCGCTCGGCGACGACAAGGTCGTCGGTAGTATACGGGAACACCGCAAAACCGTCCTCGCACAGGATGCGGGCGGCTTCGAGCAGACCGAACACGTCCGGCTGCAGCGTGTCGTGATTGCCGATCACTTCGAGCTTGATCCAGGGCGTGCCGAAGACTTCGCGCGCCATTTGTGCGGTCGTGACCGCTTCCTTGACGGAGTGGCAGCCAGCAGTGTTGGGCAGGATTCTGACACCAAGCGACCGGATCAACGACCAGAATTTTTCGCCAGCCCTGCCGCCTGCCATTTCACGGCGCAACGAGACGGTCACCACCGAGGTGCCCGATGCCCTGACTGCATCGGCAAGGATGGCCGGCGAAGGATATTGAGCGGTGCCGAGAAGCAGGCGGGAGGGAAGCGTCGTCCCGAGAAGATCGAACATGCTAGCCTCCCTGCATGGGCGAGAGGATTTCGATCCGGTCGCCGTCGTTCAATTGGAATTCCGCCCGGCTGGCTTTGTGCACGAGGTCGTTGTTGACCGCGGTCGCGAGCCAATCGCCCTCATAGTCAAGCGCGGCAAGCAGCTCGGCCAGCGTGGTGGCGGCAACCTCATGCACTTTGCCGTTGACCATCAGTTTCATGAGCAAGCTCCACGGGTTTGTCGTGATTGAAGACAATTTCGCCCGCCAGGCGCGCCATGGCGGGGGCGAGAAGAAAGCCATGGCGATAGAGCCCGTTGATCGCGACGGTGTCTCCGCTCATTTCGACGCGCGGCAGATTGTCGGGAAAGGCTGGACGGACGCCGACACCGGTTTCAACGATCTCGGCCTCGCCAAAGGCCGGATGGAGGGCATAGGCGGTACCCAGAAGCTCCATCATGGAGCGCGCCGTGACCGGTCTGGCGGACCGGCTTTCAATCATCGTCGCACCGATCATGAACTGGGCGTCGGCACGCGGTACCGCATAGAGCGGAAAGCGCGGATGCAGCAACCGGACCGGGCGCGACAGCGAGAAGTCTGGCGTGTTTAGGATCAGCATTTCGCCGCGAACGCCGCGAAGCCTGTCATCGGCGGCTGCCATTCCCGTGCAATCGATCTGACGATCGAAACCGGAAACATGCCGGGCGTCGGTGCCGAAGTGGAATTTGACACCCATGGCTGCGAGCTTGTCATGAAGTGCTGCCATCGCCTGGCGCGGATCGAGATGGCCCTCATCGGGAAAGAGCAATCCGCGGCGAAAGCGGCCGGCTAAGTCGGGCTCCAGGAGCGCAATTTCGTCTTCGTCGACACGCCGATGGCCCGACGTGCGGCTGGCGAGGCGGTCGAGCTCGCCGGCATCACGCGGGGCGGCCACGACAAGTGTTCCGCCCCGTGTCACCTGACCCGGCAGCACCGCATCCCACCAGTCGGCAGCGTCACGTCCAAGGTCCAGCACCGGCTGCTCGGCGCTTTCACGCTCGCACCATGGCGCCAGCATGCCGCCGGCGAACCACGACGCATTGCCTCCAAGGCCATGCCGGATCTCGGCGACCGTGACCGTCGCGCCGCGGGCGGCGAGTTCGAAGGCGGCGGTGAGGCCGGCGACGCCGGCCCCCTTTATCAGCACCTTCATGACGGCTTACCTGGCTGAGGCGTGAGCGGTGCGACGGTCTCGTCCGCTGGCACGTAGAGATCGCCGCCCTCGCGGTATTTCGCCGCCATCGCCGCCATGCCCTCTTTCTGTGCCTCGGCGCGGATGTCGTGAGAGATACGCATCGAGCAGAATTTCGGCCCGCACATCGAGCAGAAATGCGCCAGCTTGTGCGCCTCCTTGGGCAAGGTCTGGTCGTGGAAGGACCGTGCGGTTTCGGGGTCGAGCGACAGGTTGAACTGGTCCTCCCAGCGGAACTCGAAGCGCGCGCGGGAAAGGGCGTCATCCCTGACTTTCGCCGCCGGGTGGCCCTTCGCCAGGTCGGCCGCGTGCGCTGCGATCTTGTAGGTGATCACGCCGGTCTTGACGTCATCGCGGTCGGGAAGGCCGAGATGCTCCTTGGGCGTGACGTAGCAGAGCATGGCCGTTCCGAACCAGCCGATCATCGCCGCGCCGATGCCGGAAGTGATGTGGTCGTAGCCCGGCGCGATGTCGGTCGTCAGCGGTCCAAGCGTATAGAACGGCGCCTCGCCGCAAACGGCGAGTTGCTTGTCCATGTTCTGCTTGATCTTGTGCATCGGCACGTGGCCAGGCCCCTCGATCATCACCTGGCAATCCTTCGCCCAGGCGATCTTCGTCAGCTCGCCAAGCGTTTCCAGCTCGGCGAACTGCGCCGCATCGTTGGCATCGGCGATCGAGCCGGGACGAAGGCCGTCGCCGAGCGAGAAGGAGACGTCATAGGCGCCGCAGATGTCGCAGATCTCCGCGAAGTGCTCGTAGAGGAAGCTTTCCCGGTGATGGTGCAGGCACCATTTTGCCATGATCGAGCCACCGCGCGAGACGATACCCGTGACCCGGTCAACGGTCAGCGGGATGTAATGCAGCCGCACGCCGGCGTGGATGGTGAAATAGTCAACGCCTTGCTCGGCCTGCTCGATCAACGTGTCGCGGTAGACCTCCCAGGTCAGGTCCTCGGCGATGCCACCAACCTTTTCGAGCGCCTGGTAGAGCGGCACCGTGCCGATCGGCACCGGCGAGTTGCGCACGATCCATTCGCGGATGTTGTGGATGTTGCGGCCGGTCGACAGATCCATCACCGTGTCGGCGCCCCAGCGGATCGCCCACACCATCTTTTCGACCTCTTCAGCCATCGACGATGTGACGGCGGAGTTACCGATATTGGCGTTGATCTTGACCAGGAAATTGCGGCCGATGATCATCGGTTCGCTCTCGGGATGATTGATGTTGGCGGGAATGATCGCGCGTCCGCGCGCCACCTCATCACGCACGAATTCAGGCGTGACGAAGTCGGGGATCGCCGCGCCGAAGGCTTCGCCGTCGCGCTCGAGCTTGCCGCGCCGGATCTCGCGGCCAAGGTTCTCGCGGACGGCGACGAACTCCATTTCGGGTGTGATGATGCCGGCGCGTGCATAGGCAAGCTGCGTCACCCTCTTGCCTGCTTTGGCTCTGAGCGGTCGGTGGCGGATGGGAAATTCTGGCGTCAGGCGTTCGCCCGTCGCGAATCCGTTGTCCTCCGGCCGGACGTGGCGGCCGTCACAGTCCTCGACATCGCCGCGCGCCAAGATCCATTCGTGGCGAAGCCGGGCCAGGCCTTTTTGGATGCTGGTTTCGACAGCCGGATCGGTATAGGAGCCCGACGGGTCGTAGACGGTGACGGGCGGTTCGCCGGCTGTCGGATGGACGGAGATTTCGCGCATCGGCACCCTGATCTGCGGGTGGATGGCACCGGGCTTGTGGATCTTACGCGAAGCAGGCAGCGGTCCCGTTGAGACGGCTGGGGTGAGGGCATTCATCTTGAGGCTCCTTTGCTCATGCATTGGAGACCCAGTTCTGTGCCGGAAGGATGAAAAGACGCTTCTGTCGACCTGCCGAAACAGGACCTCGGGCGTGAACTCCCGCAGAGCGCTTGCACCGTCCCTACGCCAGTATGAACTGGATCAGGTTCAACGGGTCACTGCGCCGCGAAAGCCAGCAGTATCTCAGCCCCTTGCCGGGACTCCCCTGGTGAATGCCTCAAGTTGAACGGGCCGGCGTTGTCTTGTCAAGCGCATGTTCGTCCTGCGGCGGCGGTGGGCGGCAATCAAATTGGGCCCAAATTGGGCCGACGGCCTCGCCATGGGTCGCGGAGAAGTTCCGCGGGAGATAGGGCAGGTGTGGCCAAAGCTGCATTTGCCTCGTCAAACTTGATGTGACATTGACGTAGACGGAACTGCTGCGTTTCAAGGATCTTAAGCCGTCAACGCCTGATCGGAACAGAACTGGTGGGCCGCCCGAACGCCCCACAAACATCGTGCTCTCGATCACCTCTTATTGTCGCCGGAAAAGGGGTGATCGACCAATCGATCAAGTCGACCGCTCGCTGAAGGGCGCCCTCGGTTTCAGCACGGCTGGGCGAAGTGGCAATGACATGTCCAATCCAGTCTCGGAAATCCCCCTTCCTGACGATCGGTGTCTTGGGTTCAACATTCAATTTGACCTCGGCCACACCTGATATAGCAGCTGCCTGAGTGTCGCCACCAATCCAGTCGAGGGTGCCATCTTGATCAGGAAGCAGGAATCGCGCGGCCGCAGTATGCGAATGCTTTTTGCGCAGATCCCATTCCTCGCCAATGACAAGCTTGATGTGCTCGGTTACGAGGTCGACACCGTAAGCTAACTGGACCAGCTGAGGGTCGGGCGCGCCACTAAGACGCGGATTGATTTCAATGACAACTGGACCGCGTTTCGTGCACCGGAGTTCAATGTTAGTTGGCCCCCAGCCAAGGCCGAGAGCCCGCAAACAGCTCAGCGAAACATCGGCGATGCGCTCACGCTCCTGATCAGTCAGCAGGGCCGGATAGGTCACCTCACGAATGACGAAATGGGGGAGGGGACCAAAGTCATTGGCGCAAATCGCAACGACCTCATTCCCCATAACATTAATGCTATAGAACGGGCCCTGTGCGAATTCTTCGACGAGTATTTTCGGTGTAGACCGCCATATGTGCTTTCCGCCCAATAGATAAGTCGTATGTTCGGCTACGTCTTCGAGGCTGCGGCACAATCGGACACCGATGCTGCCGCTGCCTACTGCCGGCTTAAGAATCACGGGCAGGCCGATCTCTGCAGCCGAGCTTTCTACCTCCGCCGCATTCGTTGCCAACCGATAGGCCGGTATTGGAACGCCGGCCTGCGCGAGGAGTTGGCGTTGCTTGAATTTGTCGCAGCTTCGTTCAATCGATTCAGGGTTCGGTCCCGGTAGATCGAAATGCCGGCAAAGCTTGCCAACTGTCGCATAGATCGATTCATGGTCCCCGGCAAAGCCAGTAATGCCAGCAATGTCGTGGGTAGCACGCAGCCGCGAACATTCGCGGACCAACGCTTCGAGATTGCCAGTGTCGACACGGATTGCCTCAACGTTTTCCGCCGAAAGATAGTCGTACCGAGGTGGATCAGCCGTCAGAGTAATTGGATGAAGACCAAGACACTGAGCCGCTTGGACGTATAGCTGACCAGTACCCCTATGGCCTTCGACCAATATGAGCGCTCTTCTTCTTACCATTGCTGTTAATCCCGATGTTGCGTGCTGGCGGCGGTCCGAGGGTACCGGCGTCACTTTTATGGCCGTGCCGGACCTCAGACTCGCGGTGCCGTACCATTGTCAACGACTGACGGTTGTAAAAATCTTGTAAATTGATTTGAAGGATCTGTTGCAGCGTTGTTGATTAGGGCGGCGTCGGAGGCTTGCTCCGTTCAAACCAGGTTAGCTGCGGTTGGTGTGTGATCCCGTGGGCCTGGGCGTGACCTACCCCTCGGGTAGGGCACGCCAAGCCACATCAAACTCGCAGCACAAGAACATGCGCTCTGGTCATACCGGCTCATGGTGAGCCCTGAATCTGGAACCGGCCCGATGTGTAAGCAGCGAGTCGTCAAACGGCCCCATTCAATCATGGAGTCACATCATTTAAGATCGCGAAAGCTGTCATTGCGGGTTACGGAACTGCTTTCCGATGACATTCGAAGATGCGATCGGGCGTCAGAACCGGATCGCGGACCGCCGCTTCCACCTCGGCGAGCCCGGCTGATATAATCAGGTCTGAGGCTGCGCGCCCTGTCGTTCCCAGCATTTACATTAGGCAGCCTTGCCAAGATTGTCCCGCTGCAGAACCTGCCTGAGCGCATCGACGAACGTCCGAATATCTGTCGTACTATGGGCAGGCGTAACCGTCACCCTGAACCGCTCGGTTCCCACCGGAACACTCGGCGCCAGAATTGGCTGAACGTATATTCCATGCTGATCTAGAAGCTGGCGGGACGCTTCCTTGCAACGGAATGGATCACCAATAAGCACAGGAATGATGTGGCTTCGGGTCGGCATGACGGGGATGCCCGCCTCTTTCAGCAATCCGACTAAAAGTTTCGTTTTCCGGTGCAGATCAATTCGTTCTGAATCTGAATCGCGAAGATGGCGCAGCGCTTCCAGCGCACCAGCCGCTAGGGCTGGCGCAAGCGCCGTGGTGAAAATGAAACCTATCGAGAAGCTTCGTATGCTGTCAACAATGGAGGCAGGTCCGGTCACATAACCCCCCATCGAGCCGAACGCCTTACCTAGCGTTCCTTCGATGATGGTTGGACGATCCATGATGCCAAGTTCCGCGGCAATGCCGGCGCCTTTCGGACCGTACATTCCCGATGCATGAACTTCATCCAGAAACGTCATTGCGCCAAATTCGTCCGCCATGTCACAGATATCTTTGATCGGTGAAATGTCACCGTCCATTGAATATACCGATTCAAAAACAATGATCTTGGGTCTTGCAGGATTTACACTGCGCAGAAGCTCCCGCAAATGCGCAACGTCGTTATGCCGGAAGACGCGCTTTTCGGCCCGGCTGTTGCGGCATCCACTAATAATTGAAGCGTGGTTGTGCTCGTCAGAAAAAATAATTGTGTCCGGCATCAAAGATGCCAATGTACTCAATGATGAATCGTTTGAGCTGAAGCCGGAAACAAAAATCAATCCTGCTTCCTTATTGTGGAAACCTGCAAGCTCCCGCTCGAGCAACACGTGATAATGGTTGGTGCCACCAATGTTGCGGGATCCTCCCGATCCTGCGCCGTTGGCATCGATGGCGCGCTTCATTGCCGATAGCACTTTGGGGTGCTGCCCCATACCGAGATAATCATTAGTGCACCAAATGGTTATCTCTTTTCGGCCGTCGGGCCTATTGAGCCAGGCCTTTGGGAAGTTGCCAGACTGACGCTCCAGATCGGCAAATTCACGATACCCGCCACGGCCTTTGAGTTGCTCGATTCTTCCGGCGAAATACTGCACATAATCCAAATCAATCTCCTGTTGGGAAGCCGTTCTTCGGCGCGCTCAGTGCTGCTTCACAGCGCACCTGCGCCGGCCCATCGCGTCGCATCCCTCGACAAGCACCAGCAAGATTGGATTTCGACTACGCGCTTGATCTTGCGGGGGTTTCGGGCGCTCCAGCTAATTCGGGTAACGCGCCCCAAAGTGCAAGTGAAGAGAATGTTAAATCCATTTGTTACTGAAATGTCTGAAATTGCATAGTGTCGCAAGGGATTTCATAATTCTGGCCAGTCGTCGTTCGATTCCTGTCGCGGCCTTGTCAGAGCTGCGCTCGGCGGGCTTTCGGGCCCAAGAGCCGCAATGCGCGAGGGCCGCGTCTTGTCGCGCAACAGCCCTTGAAGCCCTTCGGCGGCGAAACGCTCTGCCAACGCCATACGCAGCTTTTGGACTTGCTGGCCTGCCGGATCATCTCGACGGTGCCGACGTCATCGTCGGTCCAGCCGGTTCGGAGTCGCCTCAGAATCGGAATTTTCTGCCCATCAGACTGGAAATTGACATGTAAGCTTCCCGGCTCCTTCAGATGTCATCATCTCTCGCACACCATCTCATGCCACGCAGATGAGATCGCGCCTTCTTCTTTGGTCACATTCCATTATCAGGATCGGAAAAGAAGGGGTTCCTTGTTTTTTATATGGCTGAAACAATAATTTCACAAATAATTATGAAAACGGACATGTTTGCTGCAGACAATTAACGTACACGTACTTGTCTGCTGCTGAATAACAAAATATAGACAGCGATTATAACTTATAAACGTAGTGAAACGCGTCAATCGGACATTTCCGTACATCTGCAGCAGAGGCGAGGGGAGTCCCATGGGCCCTATGAAGATGCAGCCTGAGGAGATGGGCAGCCTGTCCGCGCGGATTTACAGCAAGGTGCGGGATGGCTTGATCATCGGCAATTTCGCGCCGGGCGACCGTCTCCTTATGCAGGATCTTGCCGGGCAGCTCGGAACCAGCATTACGCCGGTGCGCGAAGCCTGTCTGCGGCTCGTCAGCGAGCAGGCGCTCGAGTTGCGCTCCGGCAGGTTCGCCGCGGTGCCAGACCTCAGCCGCGCCCGCTACATTCAGATCAAGCTGATCCGCGTGGCACTTGAAGGGCTTGCGGCAGAACACGCTGCCGACCATTTTGCCCCCCCCGATCTCGAACAGCTTGAGACCTTCCGCGCCTCATTTGTAGAGAGCAATAAGGCCGGTAATATCAAGGAAGCGCGATCCTCCAATCGCGCTTTCCACTTCGGCGTCTACCGCCTGTCGCGTATGCCGATGCTGATCGGACAGATCGAAAGCATGTGGGCCTCGATGGGTCCAATCCTTAACGTTTACGATCGGGAAATTCCGCGCGGGTACACCGGCGCGGAAGAACATGACCATCTCATCGAGGCCTTGAGGGCTGGCGACAGGAAGAGGGCCCGCGAGGCGATCGAGAACGACATCCAGCGAGGCTCACATGGTTTTCTGCGCTATTTCGACGAGCGCGGCTCCGTCTGAGCTGAATTGCCCTAAGCACCATCGATTTGCGCGACGCGCGGTGTGCGCAGGCCGGCTGTTTCCCCGCCGTCTACAGTCACCACCGTGCCGTTGACATAGCTCGATTGACTCGAAAGTAACCAAGCGACGACATCAGCGATCTCTTCAGGGGCACCGAAGCGGTTGGCAGGGATCCGCAGTTCGAGCTGCTTCTTGCGCAGTGCATCGCTTATGATGTTGCCCATCATGCGTGTTTCGATCTGGCCGGGGCAGACAGCGTTGAAGCGGATCTCCTCGCCGAACTCCAGCGCGAGTGCCTGCGTCAGCCCGATGACCGCGGCCTTCGAGGCGCAGTAGGCAGCGAGCCCTTCTTCGCCCGTCTTTCCGGCGATGCTGGCCATGTTGACAACTGAACCCCTCCCATGCCGCAAGCCGTCCAGCGCATGACGGATGAAGAAAAAGACGCTGCGTGCATTAACCGCAAGGACCTCATCCCAATCGTCCTGGGTGGCGGTGGCGAAGGCAATGCGCTTCGACATGCCGGCATTGTTCACGAGCCCCGCGAGCCGGCCGTTGCCAAGTTCAAGCGCACGGTCGACGACACGGCGGCAATCGTCTTCACGGATGATGTCACCGGCAACGAACGTGACACCGTGATTGGCGCGTTCGAGCGCCGCGCCCGCTTCTGCATCTCGGCCGGTCGCCACCACTCTGGAACCGGCAGACGCAAGTTTCTCCACGCAGGCCCGCCCAATCCCGTGCGTGGCGCCTGTTACGATGATCATTCCAATTCACTCCATTACGCATTTGGCAACCGCACAGTTTGTGGGGCTCGCTTTTGGGCCAATCCCCGCCCCATCAAATCATGACGAACAACGTTGTCGTCTCCTAGGATCAGTGGATCAAGTTGTGACGCAGGTTAAAGCCGGTGGACTGGCCCAAGCGCCGGGCCGTCGGTCCAACGGCTAGATTGGCGACACTGCGCATGTGGCCATGTCTTTCCTCGCGTGATGGGGTGTTCCCTAGAAGCGGAGCGATATGCGGGTGTGACGACCGATAAGGCGGACCGGCTATTCCGATGGGGACATCCATACTGTCGCATGACCGACTCGTCATCCCCGCAAGGCCAGTAATGCCAGAAGTGCTGCACAACGCCAAGAACGCACACCCCCAATCAGTGTTTCGACTGTTCGCGGCACACGGGATCGGTCTCTCAGCTGACAAAACCATGTCGCAATGGCTGGACGTGCATCGCGATTTGCGAGCCTGGTGACGCGGGACCTTGCGCCGGCACGCTATCAAGGGAACCGGCCGCGACGGCTTGCCGGCGGAGGCTGTGCTGCCCTGCCCCTGCTCAAGCAGCACCACCCACTAAGCATCGGGAACCCGCGTTCCATTTAGAAGCCTCCACGTTGCGGGCCTTTGCCCGGCTGCCGGGAGAATGAAGTCGCAAGACAACACCCGCAATCCGGGCGCCGACCTCTAGGAAGAACTCAGGCTGGCAAGCGCCAGACGAGAGAAGTTGGAAAGCGGCACGGTCGTGCGCGGGGAACCGTCATTTCAACAATCATCCGACCGCAGCGTGTTATGGCACGCTGCCGTGCGGTTCAGCGCGGCTGTTGCAGCACGCGAATGCACTGGGCACATCTCCTCCCTAAAGACCCTATGACGATTTGGTCGATAGCGAAGTGCGGCTGCTGACCAATGGCTCTGTATTCGAAGGCCACGCTGATCGCTTTGACTTATTCGCCGGCGCTTGATGTCAGGCAACTCGATCGACAAGCCGCATACCGGTCGGTCGCGAGGAAGCCCACATCGCCGAGGCCAGTTGCATGGCTGCTGTCTCCGACCTCGTCTTTCGTCAAATGGATTGTGATCCCGGTCGAGGCAGCGAAACCGCGATTGAAGACACCTTCCCGGCTGAGCACCGGCTAATGAAAACCCTATTGACTTATAACTTATAAGTAGTACGGTAGCACTGTGAAAATGAACAACGGCGCGGATGGCCCTGAAGGCGAACTCGCCTAGACGGTACTACGATCCGCCAGCAAGCCTCTGCTCCCAAGGCAGACCGCGGAGCCGGCGAAATCGCCGGCTCCGGACCCGGGAACACACGAAAATGGGGAATCACATGACCAAGAATCACGCTTTCCGATCCATCCTCGCGGCGGCTTTCGTCACCGGCGTGGCCGTCCTGCCCAACGCCGCGCAGGCCAAGGATTGGTGGCCCTTCAAGATCAACGCGGCCAGAGGCGGCGATCTGAAAAAAGTCGAGGCACTCGACTATGTGCCGCTGGAAAAGGCCGAGAAGCCCTGGAACCTGTGCGTCTTGTTTCCGCACCTCAAGGACAGCTACTGGGTCTCGGTGGACTACGGTATTGTTGAGGAAGCAAAGCGCCTGGGTGTCAAAGTGACGGTCCTGCAGGCTGGCGGCTATGACGCGCTGCCCAAGCAGCTGTCGCAATACGACGATTGCGTCGCATCCGGTGCCCAGGGTATCCTCGTCGCCGCCATCTCGGAAGCCGGTCTGGCGGCCAAGCTGAAGGAGGGCGACGCCACAGGCCTTGTCCAGATCGCCGTCGCCAATCCCATTCTGGAAACTCCGATCACCGCGCGCATCACTCCCGATACCTACCAGAAGGGTTTTCAGGAGGGTGAGTACCTCAAGAAGTACCTCGGCGACAAAAAGACGACCGCGATCGGCCTGCCAGGTCCGCAGGGATCGGGTTGGGCGGAGAGCTATATGGCGGGCTTTCGCGACAGCATCAAAACCGGCAACATCAAGCTCGCGGCCGAGCTCTATGGTGAGCCCGGCGTTCCGCAAAGCCTGCGCCTCGTCGAGGACGCCCTGCAGACCTATCCCGATCTCAATGTCATCTGGGGCGGGGCTGCTGCGGCGGAAGCGGCCGTCAGCGCCGTCGCCGACGCTGGCCGCGACGATGTCGTGATCATGTCGTCTTACGAGAACCAGACGATGCTGAAGCTGGTCAAGGAAGGCAAGGTGCTTGGCTTTGCCGCCGAGTATCCGGTGATGATGGGCCGCATCAGCGTCGACCTCGCGGTGCGCGCCTTGGAAAAGAAGGACTATGAGAAGGTTCTGCTGGTCGCGCCGGGTATCGTGACCAAGGACAACGTCGACAAAATCGACCCGACGCAGATTTTCGCGCCCGATGGGTGGAAGCCTGAATTTTCGGTACAATAGTCGCATCTTCGATGGGCGGTAGACCTCGGCCTTGGCCTGCCGCCCTTTTAGCTTCGAGTTCGGTGGTGTCAGCGATGCTTGAACTTACGGGTATGACGAAGCGTTTCGGGGGTGTGGTGGCGCTTGACGGCGTTGATTTCACACTGCTGAGCGGTGAGGTCCACGCCCTTCTCGGCGAAAACGGCGCCGGCAAGTCGACGCTCATCAATCTGATAGCGGGAACCTATGGCTGGACCGAAGGCTCGTGCCGTATCGACGGCCAAACCGTTTCCGCGCTGACCCCGCAGAAATCCCGCGATGCGGGCGTCGCGGCTGTGTTCCAGGAATTCAGTCTCGTCCCCGACCTCACGGTCGAGGAGAACCTGTTTCTTGGACGCGAGATCAAAGGAAGGCTTTTCCTGAATCGGCGCGCGATGCGTGCCCGCGCGGAAGAACGCTTCCGCGACATTGGCTTCCACGTCGAGCTGGACAGCAAGATCGAAACGCTGACCCGGGCGCAAAAGCAGATGGTCGAGATTGCCAAAGGCATGCTTTCGGATGCCAAGATACTCATCCTCGACGAACCGACCGCGTCGCTTACCGACGGTGAAGCGGAAAAATTGTTCGCCGCCATCGCGGGCCTCAAGGCACGGGGTGTCGGGATCATCTATGTGTCGCACCGTATGGCCGAGATCCGTCGGCTCGCGGACCGTGTCACGGTCTTGCGAGGAGGGCGCAAGATCGACACCGTGGCCATCGCCGCGGCATCGGACGCGACGCTGATCGAGATGATGGTCGGCCAGCCGGTCGAACGACTTTATCCGTCAATCAGCCAGCGCCCCGCCGAAATAGTGCTGGCGACCAGGGGGATCAGTGTCTCCGGCACCCTATCCGATGCCTCCATCGTGGTCAGAGCTGGCGAAATCGTCGGCCTGGCGGGCCTGGTTGGCTGCGGTCGTAGCAAACTTTGCCGAGCCGTATTCGGCCTGGAGCGTGTGACGTCCGGTGAGATCGAACTCCATGGCGAGGTGGTCAGAGCGCCAGTGCCGCACAGCATGTTGCGTGCTGGACTTTGTTACTACCCGGCCGATCGCGGCGCCGAGGGACTGGCGCTTGGCCGGCCAGGCCGCGAGAATGTGACCATGGCGGCGCTCGACGACCCGAGACTGTCCCAGGCCGGACTGCTCAAGTCGTGGCGCGAGCGCCGGGCGATAGCCGCGCCGTTGAAGACCCTGGGTCTGCGACCGATGGCGCCCGAACGCGCGGCGTCGTCCTTTTCGGGAGGAAACCAGCAGAAACTCGTGCTGGCGCGCGGTCTGATGCGCCCGGTCTCGGTCCATATCTTCGATGAACCGACGGTTGGCATCGACGTCGGCGCCAAAAGCGAGGTCTACCGGCTTATGAAGACCCTGGTCGAGAACGGCGCGGCCATTCTGCTGTCATCGTCCGAACTGCCAGAACTCGTTCACCTGGCGAACCGCGTCTACGTCATGCGCGAAGCGCGCATTGTCGCCGAACTCAAAGACGACGGCATCACCGAGGCCGCGGTGCTGCGTCACTATTTCGACGCCGAAACCGGCGCCACGGAGGCGGCATGAGCCCTGACACGCTGCGGCGCCGTTTTCTGGAAACCGGCGGGATCGTCATCCTGCTTCTGGTCGCGGTCGCGGCCGTGGCCGCGATCGTCGAACCGCGTTTTCTGAACCGCCTGAACATCCTCAACGTCCTGCGCAATTTTTCCTTCTTGGCGATTCCGGCGATCGGCCAGATGATCGTCATGACCACCGGTGGCTTTGATCTGTCGGTCGGCGCCACCATGGCCTTGGCGTCCGTGGTCACGGCCGCGGCGATGGCCGCGATGCCCGACGCAAATGGGGTCCAACTGCTGGTCCCAGTGGCGCTGGCCTTGACCAGCGGCGCTTGTGTTGGCCTGGTAAACGGCACGCTGGTGGCGCGGCTTTCCCTCTCACCCTTCATGGTGACATTGGCATCGTTGTCGATCGTCGCAGGAATTACGCTCTATTACACGCAGGGCATCCCGATCTATGGCGTTTCCGACGCTTTCGTCGATGCCATCGGGCGAGGCCAGGTGCTTGGCCTGCCGCCGGTCTTGCTGCTGGCGATCGCGGTGATCGCCATCGCCATCATTCTGCAGCGTCGGACCGCGCTCGGGCGCCACTTCTACGCCGTCGGCGGCAACGTCGGCGCCGCCCGGCTGTCGGGCGTGCGGACTCACCGCGTGTTGATTACCGCCTATGTGGTCTCCGGTCTCCTGGCCGCGCTCACCGGCGTCCTGATCACCGCTCGCATCGGTTCTGGCCAGTCGACGATCGGCGGCACGCTGGGACTGGAGACGATCGCAGCGGCGGTGATCGGCGGCGTTTCATTGCGCGGCGGCTCAGGCCGCGCCGAGAACGTCGCCATGGCGGCGCTGTGCCTCTCAATCATCGCCAATGCGATGAACCTCACGCAGATCGACAGCAAATTCCAGACGCTGGTTCTCGGTTCGGTGCTCATCGGCGCACTGGCTTTCGACCGAATTGTTCAGGGGAGGCGGGCCAATGTCTGATCGTCCAGACATGGCGGCTCCGGTTGTTCTTGACCGCGCTCGCCCGGACATCCGCCAGTTCGCGGCGCAGGCCAAGCTGCCGGGGCTTGTATTCCTGGCCCTGCTGGTTCTCGGTCTGCTCGACCCGCGTATTGTTTCAAGCGGCAATCTCTGGAACATCGCGATCCAGACCAGTTATCTCGCACTGTTTGCCATGGCGCAGACCATGGTGCTGCTGACGCGCGGCTTCGACCTTTCGCTTGGTTTTACCGTCTCGCTCGTCAGCGTCATATCGGCGATGGTGATGACCGGAAGCGGCGATATGCCGATCCTGTGGGGAATCGTCGCCGGCCTTGGCGTCGGGCTGCTTATCGGCGGGCTGAACGGCTTCCTCATCGCCGGTGTCGGCATCAATCCACTCGTGACGACGCTTGGCATGGCCAACATTGTCATGGCACTGGCGTCAACCGTCAGCGGCGGCTTTCCCGTGCCGGGCATTCCCGAGGCCTTCACGGACGCCTTGGCGGAGGGACGGCTGATCGGCATTCCGGTGCCCATCCTGTTCGCCGCGCTGTGTTTCGCACTGCTGTTCCTGGTCCTGCGCTTCACCGTGTTCGGCCGCGGCCTGTATCTCATCGGCGCCAATCCTCGCGCGGCGAAGGCGGCGGGCGTTCGAACCGGACGTGTCGTTGCGATCGACTACGTGGTCTGCTCGCTGCTGGCCGCGATTGGCGCCATGCTGCTCACCGCGCGCACCGGATCGGGCGAGCCCAATCTCGGCGGCAACCTGACCCTGGAATCGATAGCGGCGGCGGTGGTTGGTGGCGTGCGGCTGACCGGCGGCGAGGGAGGCGTCACCGCGGCTCTGCTGGGTGCCCTGTTCATCACGGTCATTTCCAACGCCATGAACCTCATGCAGGTCGACGGGTATCTCCAGCAGGTTTTGTTGGGCCTCATCATTCTGGCCAGCCTGATACTGGGCCGCGATCACAAGAAACGCTAACAGCTTCGGACCTATAAATGGCTTATCAAGTCTGCATCGATATCGGCGGAACGTTCACCGATTGCCTGGTTTCCGAGCCCGGTGGGAAAATCTCGATCTTCAAATCGCCGACGACGCCCGGCGAATTCGAGAAGGGGTTCATCAACGTGCTGCACGTGGCGGCGGCCGGATACGGGCTCGATCCCGCGACGTTCATGACCAAGATCGACTTGATCGTACACGGCTCGACCGTCTCGACCAACGCGCTGGTCGAGCGCAAGACCGTCAAGGTCGGGTTGATCCTCAACGAAGGACATCAGGACATCCTCGTCTTGCGCGAGGGCCCGCGCAAGGGCGCCTTCCAGTGGCGGCTCGACTATCCGGAGCCTTACGTCTCGCGCCACCTGACGAAGACGGCGCGGGGCCGCGTCGATGCGCGCGGGCGGGAGCTCACGCCTCTGTCGAGATCCGATGTCGAGGCGGCGATAGCCGACTTCCGGCGCTATGGGGTCGAAGCGATAGCGGTCGGTCTGCTTTGGTCGGTCGTCAATCCCATCCATGAAACGACGGTGCGCGATATCATCGCGCAGGCATGGCCGGAGATCCCGGTGACGCTTAGCCATGAAGTCAATCCGATGTCGCGCGAGTACAAGCGCATCATCGCGGCCGCTATCGACGCGTCGATCAATCCGATCGTGCGAACCTATATCGAGGACTTGCGGCAAGCACTTTCGCAGGCTGGTTTCCAGGGCGAGCTGCTGCTGGCCAACTGCGTCGGTGGAATGATGCCTCCCGCCGAGATGCTGCGGCGGCCAATCTACAGCGTCATGTCGGGGCCGACGCTGGCGCCGATGGCGGCGCTGGCGCTGAGCGACGAAGCCAACGTCATCGTCGGTGACATGGGCGGCACCACCTTCGACGTCTCGGCTTTGCGTGACCACCAGATCATCGTCACCCCGGACAGCATGATCCACGACGACTCGCTCGGCATCGCGAAGGTGGATGTGAGATCGGTCGGCGCCGGCGGCGGGTCGATTGCCTGGGTCGATGATGGCGGCCTGCTGCGGGTCGGTCCACAGAGCGCTGGCGCGCGGCCCGGGCCGGCATGCTACGGAGCGGGCGGAACCGCGCCGACGGTCACCGATGCCAATGTCGTGCTCGGCATCATTGACCCGGATTATTTTCTTGGCGGGCGGATCAAGATCAGCCGCGAACTGGCCGAGAAAGCGGTCGCGAGCATCGCGACGCGGCTCGGCATCCCGCTGCTCGACGCGGCTTACGCCATCCAGACCACCAGCAACCACAACATGGTCGGGGCCATCGAGGAAATCACCATTCGCGAGGGCATAAACCCACGCGACAGTTTCTTTGTCTGCGGCGGCGGCGCGACCGCCATCCACATCGCCGAGATGGCCGACATATTGGGCTTGAAACGCTACATGATCCCGCGCTTCATGGCTGGGTTGAGCGCGTTCGGCGGGTTGATCTCTGATATCACGCGCGAGGAAAGCGCGGTTTTCCTGACCTCGACCCGGCGCTTCGACGCCGCTGGCGTCTCCGACATCCTGGCGCGGTTGAAGGTGTCGGGCGAGGCATTCCTCGAACAGGCTGGTGTTGAGCCAGATCTCCGGCGTTTCGAGTTCTCCTTTCTTGGTCGCTACGAGTACCAGTCCTGGGAGATCGAGGTCCATTTCGAGGCCAATGAGCCGCGCCTCGAAGCGGAAAAACTCCCAAGTCTGGTCGAAGCGTTCCATCAGATGCACGAACGCATCTATTCGATCAGATCCGATCGCGACGTCGTCGAATTCACCAACTGGAAGCTGCGCGCGGTCGGCAAGCGGGCTAATCAGGATGCCTGGAAGGACTTCAGGCTGGCCGACCAGGCGACGTCGCCGGTCGCCAAGGCCCATCGGCCAGCTTATTTGCATGAAACCCGGCGGACGAGTTCTCTGCCCGTCTACGACATGGACCAGCTGGGCGCGGGGGCGGCGCTTGACGGCCCCTGCCTGGTGGAGGCGACGACGTTCACCGCCTTCCTCAAGGACGGACACCGTGGGCGCGTCGACCCGCAAGGCAACATTGTCGTGACAGTCGATTGACTCCAACCTTCGCTAACAAGGCACCGCAAAATGAATTCACCTGTCATTCGCCTGGAGACACCAACGCGCCGCGTCGATCCGTTTCTGATGTCGGTTCTGAAAAGCCGGTTCGAGGCCGTCGTGCGGGAAATGACGCTGGTCGTGATGCGGGCCAGCCGCTCAGCGGTGATCAAGAACGCCCGCGACCTGAGCTGTGCGATCCTGACCTATGATCACCGCCTCGTTTCCACCGAGGACGCGCTGCCGATCCACGTCATGTCGATGGATCTGGCGACCCGTCCGATAACGGAGTTGTTCGACGATATCGCCGACGGCGACATCTTCCTCAACAACTGCCCATACACTGGCGGCACCCATCATGCCGACCTGATCATGGCGATGCCGATCTTTTTCGACGGCAAGCCGCTGTTCTGGGCCGTGGCGCTTTCCCATCACGCCGATACTGGCGCGCCGACACCTTCGACCTATCTGCCATTTGCCAAGAACGTTTATGAGGAAGGCATCCACTTTCCCTGCGTGCGTGTGGTCGAACAGCACCGGGAGAAGCAGGACATCCTGCGCATCGGCATGATGCGCAACCGTGTTCCAGACATCTGGCTGGGCGACGTGCGAGCCCAGATCGGCGCCTGCAGGACCGGTCGACGCCGTCTCTTGGAACTGCTTGAAAAATACGGCCGCGACACGCTGCTGGATTTTGTCGAGGACTGGTTCGACTACGGTGCACGTCGCGCCATGGCCGAAATCGCCAAATTGCCGAAGGGCAAGTTCTCCTACGAGGTCCGCCATGACCCGGTCCCCGGCGTGGCGGAGGAGGGCATCCCGGTCAGGATCACCATCGATGTCGACCCTGAAGCCGGCGAGATCACGGTCGATGTGCGTGACAACATGGACAACGTCCCTGGCGGTCTCAATCTGTCGGAAAACACCTGCACGGGCTCGTGCCGCATTGGCGTCTTCAACAATCTCGACGACGGCATCCCGCACAACGAGGGCGCCAAGAGCCGGATCAAGGTGTTGATGCGGGAGGGAAGCGTGGTTGGCAAACCCCGCTACCCCGTAGGCACCTCGGTGGCGACCACCAATGTCAACGACCGGTTGATCATCGCCGGCAATTGCGTGTTCTCGACGATGGGAGAACCCTATGGCCAGGCCGAGAGCGGCTCGCACCTGCCGGCGGGGATCGGGGTGATTTCAGGCAAGGATCCGTTCAAGGACGGGCAGCCCTACGTCAACCAGGTCTTCATTGGCTACGCCGGCGGCGGGGCGCGTCACGGCTATGACGGCTGGTTGACATATTGCGGGCCGGCGAATGGCGGCCTGATCGCGCTGGATTCCGTGGAGGTGGACGAATCCATGTATCCCATCATCATTGAATCGCGCGGCGTGGTGGCGGATACCCAAGGCATTGGCGAGTTCGAGGGTGCTCCCGCGGTGGGCGGTGTCTTCTATCCCGTCGACCACGAGATGACACTGGTCTACTCGGCCGATGGCACAACCTTTCCGCCGCGCGGCGTGCTCGGCGGCGGTGACGCCAAGGCCAGTCGCAGCGCCAAGCGCGGCACGGACGGCAAGCTGGTGGAATTGCCTGCGTTCCATGAGGAGGCGTGTCGCGCCGGCGAGCGCATCGAGTTCGTTGCCTGTGGCGGCGGTGGCTATGGCGACCCGACCAAGCGCGATGTCCGCCGTGTCGCGGCCAGCGTTGACCGCGGCTGGCTGACGAGCGAAGCGGCTCGCCAATCCTACAAGGCGGCCCTGGTGCTGGACGCCGAACAGGGCGTCTGGGTCGTCGACCAGGATGCCACCGCGCGCCTTCGGGCGGCCTGAGCCAGCGCGAAGAGAGGTCGCCAGCAAATGACCGGCGGCTTCGATCACGCCCGCTTGGCGGCCGCGTCCTGCTCGTCGAAGTACCGCAACAGGTTCATGCCACCGCGCACGATGTCGCGTTCGATCGCCTTACGCGCCACCTTCTTGTTGCGGGTCCGGAACGCTTCGATCAGCGTCTCGTGCTCCTCCGCGCCGATGTAATCGTTCTCGGCCTGCAGATAATACACGTTGAGGATAGGGCCCATCGAGACCCACAGGCTTTCGATCTGGGCGATCAGCATATCCATCTTGGACAGGCGGTAGACGCCGAAGTGGAATTCACGATTGGCGCGACGGGCGCGGTCAGCGTCGCCGGACGTTTCGCCGGCCACGAAATCGCGATGGATCTCGACCAGTTTTGCAATGTCCTTCTCCGAAACATGCTCGACGGCGAGTTCGGCCGCTAGTCCCTCGAGCGCGATGCGAATGAGCCGGACCTGCCAATAACGCGACCGGGTCAGCTCTGGAACGGTGATGAACCGCCCCGACCGCAGTTCCAGCGCCTGCTCGCTGACGAGCCTGAAACAGGCCTCGCGCACAGGCGTGACGCTGGTGCCCAGCCGTTGCGCCAGATCCTGCATCAACAGTCTTTCGCCGGGCCGGAAATTGCCGGCGATCAGGGCTTCGCGCAGCGAGATATAAGTTCTCGCCGACAGACTGCCTTGCTCGATTGGCTGCATCGTGCTCATGGTCCACCGCTGCAATCTTGGCCGCACCGAATCGACAACGGATAGTGCGAGACGCTCTTATATCCTATAAGTCCGTTGCGAAACATGGCTAGGAGCTGGCGGGTTTCCCAGCGGAGAGCTTGCGCAGGATTGTCTCGATGATATCCAGCGATTTCTCGACTGTCGCCCGGTCATGGCTCCCTGACAGGTAGAGACGCTTGAGCGGAAGCGGCTGGCCGATCAGCCGGTTCGCCACCATCTCTCTGCGGAATGCAAGATCGAAGACATCGTCGTTGCCCAGCAAGTCCTGGTAGTCGCGGTAAGGACCGCTGAGGAAATAGATCAGCCAGACCGAGCCAAACCCGGCGCTCTGCGCGGGCAGGCCGAGGCGATCGATAATGCCATCCAGCTGCGTGCGCATGAAAGCGCCGAGGGCAAACAGGCGGTCGTAGAAGCCTGGTTTCGACAGCTCCTCGATCGTCGCCTGCATGGCGGCGAGCGTCGACGGCGTGCCGTTGAAAGTACCGCCCATGAACACGGATCCTTCCCCGGTCCGGCCGACGAGCGCCATGAGATCGCGACGACCGGCCACCACGCCAACGGGATAGCCTGAGGAGGCCGCCTTGCCGAAGGTCGCGAGATCAGGCGTGACGTCGGCGATCGACTGATAGCCGCCGAGCGCGTGGCGAAAGCCGGTGATGACCTCGTCGAAGATCAGCACGACACCATGATCGCTGGTCAGGCGACGCAGCTCGCGCAGGAAAACATCCGTCGCGATCACCGACCCCATATTGTGAGCGATTGGCTCGATGATGATCGCCGCGACCTCGCCCGGATTGGCCTTGAGATAATCCTCGACGGCGCCGGCATCGTTGTAAGGCAGCACGATGGTGTGACGGGCGGCATCCTCGAGGATGCCGGCGCTGATGGGATCGTACTTGCCGATCGCCTGCGCGTGCGACTGTACGTTCATGGCGACATAGTCGTGCCAGCCATGATATCCGCCTTGGAACTTGATGATGCGCTTGCGACCGGTGGCGGCGCGGGCAAGGCGCAGGGCGTGATAGGTCGCCTCTGATCCGGAATTGCAGAAGGCGACGAGATCCGCGCAAGGGATGCAGTCGACCAGCGCCTCCGCCACCTCGATCTCCAGCCGCATCGTTCCCGCGCCGACAAGATCGATGTCCTGGGAGACCGCAGCGATGCGTTCACGCACCGCCGGATGACAGTGGCCAAGCACGTTGGCGCCGAAGCCGCAGTGGAAGTCGGTGTACTGGTGTCCCTCGACGTCGTAGAGAAACGCACCCTGCGCCCGGGCAAATACATGCGGCGCGCCGAGCCTGCGGCTCGGGCTGAGCAATCCGCCCGGCATCACCGCACCGGCGCGCTCGATGAGTCGGGCCGTGTTATTCTGATCGGTCATCGGAATGTCCGTGTCCGTGCATGGCTATGGTTGTCCGCCGGCTCAGCCGAGGGCTTCAAGAACGGTGGCCTCGATTCCCGCCGCGTCCAGCCGGTAGTGCTTGTAGAGATGCGTTGGCGGCGCAATCAGGCTGTATTCGTCGCGGATGCCATGGCGTATCAACCGTGCCGGGCTGCCCGCCTCCGCCAGGATTTCCGCCACGGCGCCGCCCAGACCGCCCAGGATATTGTGTTCCTCGATGGTTAGAATGAAGCGGGAGTGAGCCGCGGCCGAGAGCACTGCCTTCGTATCCAGTGGCTTCACCGTATGCATGTCGATCAGTCCGACGGATTTGCCCGCCGCACGCAGCGCGCGGTAAGCCTCCCTTGAGGGATGGACCATCGAGCCACAGGCGATGATGGTCAGGTCCGATCCTTCGCCGTGAACGATCGCCTTGCCGAACTGGAAGTCGACGCCGTCGTCTTCATAGACCAGCGGTTCCTGGCCGCGGCCAATGCGGAAGTAGATTGGCTGGGCATGATTGACAGACGCCTTGACGGCGGCCGCCAGTTGCGGGCCGTCAGCCGGCGCGACGACCGTGAGGTCGGCGATGCTTCGCATGATGGCAAGATCTTCCGTCGCATGGTGGGAGGTGCCGTAGAAGCCGAGTGAAATACCGGCATGATGACCGATCAGCCGCACCGGCAGCGCCGAATAGGCGACGTCGGTTCTGATCTGTTCGCAGCACAGCAGCGCCAGGAAAGAAGCGAATGTAGCGACGAACGGCATGGCGCCGGTGCTGGCCATGCCGGCAGCAGCCGAAACCATGTTCTGCTCGGAAATGCCAAATTGCGTGAAGCGTTCGGGAAAGCGTTGCGCGAACCGCACCAGCCCGTTGGAATATTGAAGGTCGGCCGTACCGGCCACGACCGGATAACCGTCTTCGACCAGATCGATGAGCGCATTGGCCAGGTAACTCAGGCCAGGCGCGCGCGCGTTGATCTGGCGGTACTGCCAGGAGTTGGTATCGATCGGGCCGTTCATTGTGTTTTGCCTCCACGCTTGATCTCTTCGGCGGCCAGGGCCTCGTCCGATGGCGCGAGATAGCCCAGATGCCAGCCGGGTTCGGTTTCCATGTAACCAACGCCCTTGCCTTTGGAGGTCTTGGCAATGATGCAGACGGGCCGGGTGCGGTCTGCCTCGGCCTTCAACTGTCGCAGCAGCGTCGCGAGAGCGACGACGTCGTGCCCATCGACCTCGTGCACCTGCCAGCCGAACGCCGCCCATTTGTCGGCCAACGGTTCGATGCCGATGATGTCGTCGACCTGCCCGTCGAGCTGGTATCCGTTACGATCGACGATGGCGATCAGATTGCCGGCCTTATGGTGGGCGGCAGACAGCGCCGCTTCCCAGACCTGGCCCTCCTGCATCTCGCCGTCACCGAGCAGGACATAGACATCGAAGCGCCGGTCAGCCGCACGGCCGCCAAGCACCATACCGAGGCCGCCGGACAAAGCATGGCCGATCGAGCCGGAGCTGAAATCGACGCCGGGCACCTTGCGCATGTCGGGATGATCGCCAAGCGGATTGCCGAGCCGGGTATAGCCATCGAGAACGTCCTTGGAGAAGAAGCCCCAGTCGACCAGCAGCGGATAAAGGCCGACCGCGGCGTGCCCTTTGCCCATAAGGAAGCGGTCGCGGTCCGGCCATTGCGGCTCGCCGCGCCTCAGCCGCATCGCATCGTAGTAGAGCGTGGCGAATATTTCCGCGCAGGAGAACACCGACGAATAGTGGCCCACCTTGGCGATCTGGATGAGACGCAGCGTCTCGAGGCGGACGAACTCTGCCCTGTCGCGCAACAGGGCGATCCGCTCCGCGTCGGGTGGCAGGGTGTTGTTTGAAGGAGTGGGTGCGTTGGCCATTGGACGTCACTCTCGGGATCATTTTTTCTCGACAACTTATAAGTTATAAGATATTTGTCGCTGAAGCAACCGCCTATCTGGTCGCAAGGAGAATTTTGATGAACAACGAATCGCGCGTGCTGGACATGGCCAGGCACTTTCATTCCCAAACCGATCCACGCCTGCATGAGGATCATGGTCCGTTGACGATCGTGGCCGGCGAAGGCGCGACCGTCACGGATGACGCGGGCAACCGCTATATCGAGGGCATGGGCGGACTCTGGTGCGCCTCGCTTGGCTTCAGCGACAGCCGGCTGGCTGTCGCTGCTGACCGCCAGATGCGCAAGCTCGCCGTCTACCACACCTTCAACCACCGCTCGAACGAGCCCACCGTCGAACTCGTCGAGCAGCTTACCGCGTTGGCGCCGTTCGACAACGCGCGCGTTTTTCTGGTCGGCTCCGGTTCCGAAGCCAATGATACGATGGTCAAGCTCGCCTGGTACTACCAAGCCGCGCGGGGGCGCCCGGAGAAACGCAAGATCATCAGCAGGTTTGGCGCCTTCCACGGCAGTACGATCATGGGCGCGGCGCTGAGTGGCCTGCCGCATATGCACAAGTCCTTCAACCTGCCGCCGCTTCCCGTCATATTCGCGGCGCGGCCATTTCACTATCTCGACGGTCTGCCGGCCGAGGCGGAGCATGACTACGCCACGCGCCTGGCCCAGGAACTCGAGGCCCTGATCCTGGCGGAGGGGCCAGAGACGATCGCCGCGATGATCGCCGAGCCAGTCATGGGCGCCGGCGGCGTGCTGGTACCGCCGGAGGGTTATTTTCCAAAGGTTCAGGCGGTGCTGCGCAAATACGACATCCTGATGCTGTCCGACGAGGTGGTCTGCGGCTTCGGACGCACCGGAAATTGGTTCGGCAGCCAGACTTTTGGCATGGAACCGGACATGCTGTCGGTCGCCAAGGGGCTTTCATCCGGTCATCTGCCCATTGGCGGCGTCATTATCTCCGACAAGGTCTACCAGTGCGTCGCCGATGAGGCCCACAAGGTCGGCGTGTTCGGCCACGGTTTCACCTATTCCGGCCATCCGGTGACAGCCGCCGTCGCCGCCGAGGCGATCAGGATCTACCGCGAGATCGATCTCGTGAGCCAGGCGCGCCGTCTCGGCGATTATCTGCATGCAGCGCTCGCGGACGCGCTCAACGACCATACACTGGTCGGCGAGGTCCGCGGCCGCGGTTTTATAGCGGGGATCCAGATCGTCGAGGATCGCGCCACCCGTCGCGCCTTTGCGCCGGAGCTGCGAATTGGCACCGATGTCGAGCGGCGGTGCCGCGAGCACGGAGTCATGATCCGCAACATGGGCGACGTGCTGGCAATCTGCCCGCCCTACGTCATCGCCCCTAAAGAGATCGATTACATGATTGATGGCATTCGCGCGGCTCTTGATGAGACCGCGGCGGCCCATGCGCGGACTGACCAGTCGGCATGAACCCGCCCGGCGAGGCGGCGAGACATCGCTGGAGGGGCCGGCCGCGCGAAAGGCGCTTGGGCAAGCGCGAGCCGCAGCCAGCATACAGGATCCTGATTGTCTTATCCGAACGGAGGCCAGACCATGCTTCAGAAAACCAGCCATTTCATGCGCCAGGCCAATCTCATCAACGGCGAGTGGGTGCAGGCCGACAGCGGACTGACGGTCGACGTCAACAACCCGGCCACCGGTCTCAAGATCGGCACCGTGCCGAAGTCGGGCAAGGCCGAGACCCGCCGCGCCATCGAAGCCGCTGCAGAAGCTTTCAAGACCTGGCGCAAGACGACCGCGCTCGAGCGCTCGAAGCTGCTGCGCAAGCTGCATGACGCGATGATGGACAATCAGGACGTGTTGGCCGAACTGCTGACCATCGAGCAGGGCAAGTCGCTGTTCGAATCGAAGGGCGAGATCGGCTCGGCCGCGGCCTATATCCTCTGGTTCGCCGAGGAAGGCCGCCGCACCTATGGCGGCGTGGTGCCGTCACCCTGGGCGGATCGCCGCATTCTGGTGACCAAGGAGCCGGTCGGCGTCATCGCCGCTATCACGCCGTGGAATTTTCCGTCCTCGATGCTGGCCCGCAAGCTCGGCCCGGCGCACGCCGCCGGCTGCACCGCGGTCGTAAAGCCCGCCTCGCAGACGCCGTACTCGGGTCTTGCCTGGGGCGCGCTCGCCGAGGAGGTCGGTTTCCCGAAGGGTGTCATCAATGTCCTGACCGGCTCGGCCAGCGAGATCGGCGATGAGATCTGCGCAAATCCGCTGGTGTCGAAGATCACCTTCACCGGCTCGACCGAGGTCGGAAAACTTCTCATTCAGAAGTCGTCCGTCACCGTCAAGAAGGTGTCGATGGAGCTCGGCGGCAACGCGCCGTTCATCGTCTTCGATGACGCCGACATCGAGCGTGCCGTCGCCGGTGCGATCACCGCCAAGTATCGCAATTCCGGTCAGACCTGCGTTTGCACCAACCGCTTCCTGGTCCAGGCTGGCGTCTACGAAAAATTCGTCGAGAAGCTCGCCGCCGCCAGCAACGGGCTGAAGGTCGGTTCCGGCCTCGAGGACGGCGTGCAGCAGGGACCGCTGATCGACGAGAAGGCGGTCGAGAAGGTCGAGGAACTGATCGCGGACGCGACTTCCAAGGGCGGTAAGATCGTTGCCGGCGGCAAGCGCCATGCGCTCGGCGGTTCGTTCTTCCAGCCGACGGTCATCGCCAACGCGACACCCAAGATGCGCTTCATGAAGGAAGAGATCTTTGGCCCGGTCGCACCGGTGTTCAAGTTCGAGACCGAAGAGGAAGCCGTCGCGCTTGCCAACGACACCGAATTTGGCCTCGCCTGCTATTTCTACACCGGCGATCTCGGCCGCGCCTTCCGCGTCATGGAAGGGCTGAAATATGGCATGGTCGGTGTCAATGAAGGCCTCATCACCACGCCGGAGGCACCGTTCGGCGGCGTCAAGGAATCGGGCCTCGGCAAGGAAGGCGGACATCAGGGCATCGAGGATTACCTCGACACCAAATATGTCTGCATCGGCGGCCTCGGCTCTAGTGCGCCGGCTTTTCCCGCGTCTCAGAACGCGGAATGACGAACCCGCGGGTGATCCGGTGAAAATCTTTCTGGTTCCGAGGAGAAGTGACCTAAGATCGTGTGCGCCCTATGCTCTTACGTTTCCGGAAAAAGCTTCGGAAACAGCGCGTCCAGAGCGTCCGCCGGAAAGCGTAGGGACACTGGGCCCTTTGGCGTTTCCGACGCCAATAGTCCGAGCGCGATTACGTCATTGAACACTCGACGCGCCGTACGTTCGGGTAGTCCGCTAATACGGGATGCCTCGCCGCGGTCAAACTCACCGCGCGTGAGCGCTTCCTCCACGAGGCGGCCGGCTTCGGGCTTCAGACCACTGCGCTCCACATGCCGATACAGCCGCTTGGCCAACGTGTCGAGATCGAACAGTCCGGTCATGAAGCTCACCTGATCGATACACGCCTGCAGGAACCATAAGGTAAAATCGCCGAGTGCGCGTTCGGAGAGGTTGCCACGTCCGTCGAGATCACCCTGGCGGGGCATATCGGCATGATCCATCATGCTCTTGTAATCCGTTCGGCTTTTCACGCCACGTGCCAAGCCTCGTGAGATCGACCACAGCCCGTGCGCGGCGATCCCGGCCTGATGGGCCATGGCGTGGCTCATCAATCGGCTGACGCGTCCGTTGCCGTCCGGAAACGGGTGAATGTAGTTGAAGCGGTGATGCGCGGCAGGAATGGTCAGGATGCGTCCGGCCTTGCCCAGCTTAACGAAGCGATAACGCATGGCAAAGTATTGCATGAAATCGTTGACGCGATCGCTCGAAGGCGGTTCATGCCGGCCGATGGCGACATCATGCTCTGGCTTCGATCGCCACTCACCTGGCGCCGTGACGAACTCACGGCCGGCACCCTTGATGGTCAGCATGGGCGCTTCGGCATCGCGATAGAATTCCGCGTGCAGCCATCGAAGAAAACCTACCGATGCCGGTTCCGGCAACTGCCCATCGGCAGCCAGGCGGTCGATCTCGGCTTGCAGGCGAACGTGCGCGGCCGCCTCGAGCTGCAGATTGCGGCGGTTCTCGTCTCGATCGAAATTTCCGACCAGCGCCCGTTCGATGTCGCGCGGGCGCGTATCGTGGCCTTCGATCAGGTTGCTGTAGTAGGTGTTCATGATGCGCACGAGATGGGCGAGGTTGGCTGCGGTACGCGAGTGCAGGCTTTTGCCCAAAACAGCCGACGTCGCCGACAGCTCTACCAGCGCATCCGAGATAGTTTCGGATAGATCGGGTAGGCGTGCCGGTTCGATGCGCTGTACGCTCTCTTCCATATTGGCCGATCTTGGGTTCCGCCAAATGCATGATTATTAACCTAAATTTTCAGTTGACCAGATTGTTTGGCCGATCTTCTGGCCGATCGTCGGCATGCGGACTTGCGGGCCTCGGCACTGCCACCGCTGCCAGGCTTGGACACAAATCGATGCTGCCGATGATGATCATGGCCGATGTTCGGCAGGCCTATCGCACTGACAACTATGCACAAACCGTAATTGAGGGAGCCATCTGGCCGATGCTTTGGCCGATCCATGACGATCGGCCGGACTCAGACAGGTTCGAGGTGGAAAACAGGCAGCTTTAAACATGGTTCTGCCTCGGCCAGCGCAACATTCGCCTGGAGCTTCGCTTATGCTGTGTGAGCTTGTTCTCTCGCGCCCGAATTCCCCATGGATGGCCCAAAAGCAGGCGATCCATTTGTCATTTTTAAGTGCCCGGACTGCCAGTTGATCGCGTTCTGACCCGACTGGGAGTTCAAGTTTGACCTGAAACTGACCGGGTGCTGGATGGCAGGCTTCATCCCCACCGGTCTGATATGAAACAACGTCCGGCCCCGAGGCTAGGCTGCAATCTCGTATGGCTTCTATGCGCCGTTCTCTTGGAGCGTGTTGCGGGCTTGGTCTGCTCAACCTCGGAGCTCAACGCTTCACGGCGTTAGGATGAGCGTTCGAGGCGCAGGATTACTGCCGACACTGCTCTTCTTGTTCGCATTGGGCAGTTCCCGTTGGAGCCTTCCATCTTGCCGACTGCTGAGTTTGGAGTGGCCGTAGCTGTGAAATCGAAAAGAAGCCCATAGGCAACGTTTGCCGCGACGCTACTGAGAGCTGGTCACCGGGAGAGCCGAAGGTAGAACGAAGTTGTCTCGTTGAGCTTGTATGTGGCGCCAGCATAGAAGGCCCAGTTCCCACCCCAAGGCTTATACAAACCGCCACCGTTAGCGCCGATCGCGTTCATGGCCTCGTCCTTTTGGCAGAGATCACCACGGTCGCTAGCTGGCGAGCAAAGTCCGTCCCAGCGCTGCATTATCTCGTCGGATCCGGCAAGCTGGCAGAATTTCCCAGGCGGAGCTGACGGGGAGGGATGGTGGGAATAAAACGGTGCGCGTGAGGTCTCGGCGGGAACAGCCAAGACATCTAAGCGGAACGGACTGGCATAACGCAAAGACACAGGCGAGCTCAGCGGCAAGGTGGTTTGTTATCACCATGGGACGCCTGCCGCGTCAAACGGTGGTGTCGTGGGTCGAGACGGCGAGGGCAGCGGTCGCCATGCGCCCCGACCGGCTTGCCTTGTTCGGCTACTCGCATATCCCATCCCAAATAAAGAACCAGCGCCTCATCGAGGCGGAATTTCTTCCCCACAGCGCTGCCCGCGCTGAACAGCATGCGGCTGTCGCCGTGACGCTGGTTGCCGCCGGCTACCGGGAGATCGGGCTCGACCATTTCGCCTTGCCGCACGACGAGCTCGCGCTGGCACAGGAAACAGGTCGCCTGCGACGTAACTCGTTGGGCTACTCTGCCGATACCTGCAGAACCCTGATCGGTTTCGGCGCGTCGGCTATCGGCCGCATCGGCCAGGGTACGTTCAAAACGAAGTTACACGGGATTTCTACATCCGGCACATCGCAGCTGGCCGACTGGCGACATCGAAGGGCCATCGCCTCACAGACGACGACCGCGTGCGAGCCGCAATCATCGAGCGATTAATGTGCGATTTCGAGGCTGACGTGCCGGCAATCTGTGTCGCCCACGGATCTGATCCGATCCGTCTTCGCGGTTCAGATGAGCGCTTGGCGATGCTGGCCAAGGACGGAATAGTGGACTTCGAAAACGGTTTTGTCCGCGTACGGCGGGAGCATCGCTTTGGGATTCGCGCTGTCGCTGCCGCATTCGATGCTTTTAGCGATGGCCTTACGTATCCCGCAGGTGAGGGCAAGCACACACACGGAAGCTAACACAGGGAGTATCTTTTGCCGGAGAGAACGAGCTGCCATCGTGCGGTGCCCGGTTAGTAGTGAAGCGCCGTAAAATGTCGACATAGGCGTTGGTGAACTGGACCGAACGACGAGAACAGCCTATCCAGTGTGTTGTCGGCAGTTAGTTCGAAAGTCCTGCTACACCCGATCCGATGCCTCTCAACGCCGAGGCCGCACCTCCGTGCCGAAGCCGGCCTTCCCAATGGTGGGTCGAGCCGTCGCTTACCCCGTGCTTGCCTCACAGATCCGCGACCGAGAACCCAGCCTCATGCTCCCGCCCTGCCGGGCCTAGGTCCATCTAGCATGAAAGGAACACGTCGGAACCTGGGATATCGCTTGCCCGGCCGGGCGGCGATAGCCTTGTCGGGGCAGCGAGGAGCCGTAGCCGATGATGAACGCACAGGAGAAGTCTGGCGTGAATGGGGCGATGATTGTCAATCTTTGCTCTCGAGTCATTTCGTCAACCATCTTGCGTGACCGATTGGCGACCATCTCCTCGTCCCGACCTTATATTACCCGTCGCCTGTCGCCGCCAGCGCGCAGTGACTTGTCAAGGATGGAGGCCCGCAGACCCCATCGCGCGGCGACTTGTCCTTGACGGTAACGAGCACGGCGGCAGGTTTGCCGTGGTCGGGGAGCCCTTCCTTGGGCGGAAGCCGACGACAGTGTTCGAGGGGAACTCGCCATGAGCCGGGTGCGCAGAGATCGTCCGACGCTCTTGTATTTGCTGGATCCCAGCCGGCTCCGCCTCCGACTGCCTCGGTAGCTCGGTATCCTGAGCGCGTCGGCGGCATCATGCCATTATCATCCTACGAATTGCATGCTCCATCGTCCTGGACGAGACCGGTTTGGCTAGCCAAAGGACGAAGGTCTGATTACCAGATGTGATCGGCATGGGGTCGCTTCCACCAACGACGATGATGGGCACCGTCATCAGGGTGGTACGTACGGCTTCGGGCTGTCCTGGCCCGAGGAAAGTCGCTTTATCGAAAATTAGGAGGTCGGCTGCCTTCCCGCTCTCGATCCAGTCGCAAAGACTCTCGAAGGTCGCGAAGCCGACCGGCTTATAACCCAGCGCGGCGATCTTATCCTTGTAGATCTCCAACGCTGCTGGATCGGGGTCAACGACTGCAATGATTTCTCCGTTGCCAAGTGATCCATCGCATGGGCCGAAAGCGCTATCAGCTCTGACCTGCTCCTCAGCGCAGGCCGGTAAGTAGAGATCGAAGCGTGTACCTCGGCCAACAGCCGAGGTGACGTCAAGGCATCCTGCGAGCGCGCTCACATGGCGGTCCACTGCAGCAAGACCCAGTCCGGTCCCGCCGACGCGAGAGCGCGTGGTAAAAAAGGGCTCAAAGATATGCGGAAGCACCGAACTTGCGATTCCTTGGCCATCGTCGCTGATGGAGAGGAGAACGTAATCTCCCGGTTTCAAGGTGCCCTTAGCCACGGGCTTCGTTTGACAGACGTGAGCGCGAGAAACGCTAATCTCGACACGGCCCTCATTCAAGAGAGCCTCCGACGCGTTCTTGCATAGATTCATAAGGATCTGCTGTATCTCGGTCGGGCTGCCCTCGATCACCGTTTGCCACTCGTTGATCTTGAAGTTCAACTGAACATCCACACGAAGTGCAACCCGCAGCAATGGCGCGAGATCCATTACACTCTCCGAGACGTCGAAAGGCATCGTCACGCGCTTCCGATTTCGGCTTAGTGACAAAATTTGATCAATAATCAGTTTGGCTCGGTTGCTGGCCAAGATAATTTGGCCGATGTGGCCCCGAATTCTCGAGGGGCGACGCACAAGACCTTTAGCCATCTCTGCGTAGCCGACTATTGCTCCTAGAACATTATTGAATTCATGTGTAACGCCGCTTGCGATTGTGCCGACAGCCGTCAGCCTTTCCGCATGCTCCCATCGACTCTCAAAAAGGTTACGTTCCGTGTGTACACGTTGCATTTCAAGATGGTTGCCTAAACGCACAGTAGCGCTCGCCAGAACCAGGAGGTCGTCTGTGGAGGGTGGTGAGCGATCTCCTTCAAAAACAAGGATACAAACCGCAGCCTGCTGATCGGAGGCCCTGCAACCAACAATTTGACAAACACCGGTAGTGCCTACGGCAGTCCGAACCACTTCCGACGCGGGAACGACGCGAAACACTGGCTGTTCCGGGTGTACAAGTGAGACGACTTCATTGATTAGCGTGGCGTTCCAGACGCGCATGCGCTTGTTCGCGACAAAGTACTCGGTATTCCTGCTGATACTCGGATCCACCAGAGCAAGCGCGCATTGATCCGCATCGAAAACGCATTGAATGAGTCTAAGCGCTGCTTCGGTGGAGAAGCGCCGCGAAGCCTTCGTTGCTTGACTGTCGATGAAACAAGCTTCGATCTCACTCATCGCCGCTTCAAGCTCTAACCGCCTTTCCAACCGGTTCGTCCGCACATGCAGCGTGGAGGCTCGAATGGTCGCAAACAAGCAGAGGCATATGGACACCAAGCCAAAGAAAAGTCGTGTACGCTGCGCTTGCGCGCTGGCGAAGCTGTAGGCTTTCAGATGTTCTCGCTCCAATTCGGCAGCCTTGGCGAACGTGTCGAAGGATGGGATCCGATTGACAGCGCGGTCCAACCTCAACATTGAGGACAGGATAGCGCGGCCCTCGCGGGCAACATCCTCCGTGACTTGGTCCTGGCTAGGAGGAAGTCGGCGGAGAGACTGATCGATTTGTAATGCGAGGCTGAATCCCGGTCTGGCCGAAAATTGAAGGATCAGATTGGAAAATTCAGGCCTGTTCGACACTCCCCCCCGAAGGCGATTAGCCGAGCGAGCAAAGCGTACGAGAGAGCTTTGCAGAAGCTCATTTTGCGCGGCCGAGGCCGAGATGGCAGCTTCTGTGTTTTCGAGGGAATTTTTGAGCTGTGCAACCAACCTGGAGTGCACCCCGGAGCTCTCATTGGGCGAAATCTCAACAAGGCGTTGGTAGTTTTGGAGGTTCCTTTTTAATGCTTGCCCGGTAGAAGCAACGGAACGGAAGTCCAATACCATGTCGGCGCGGGCGACGTCTCGCTGGAGCAATGCGTAGTTGATCTGAATCGTCCGCAGTTCGCTTAGGACCGCCTCGTTGATCTGGGGGTCTTGCCACTGTATCGCGACCAAGAGCGCAACCGAGGCCACTAGGGCCATTACAGAAGCTTTGTCGGTACTGAGCCATTTTTCCCAAACGAACGGCGTTTGATCCGCGGTGCGTGCCTTGCGAAGGTCCGATTTGAATTCTAGCTCCCCATCGCGTCGGTGTGCGGCCGGATGCTGCTGGAACAGGAAAGCCAAGTGTACCTCTCCCCTCAAATAGGCGGTGTAGACGCCGTTGCACTCTGCCCCGATGGCCCGCTGACCTTCCATTGATTCGCGGGCGTTTCGACCTCGACGGCGAGGCGGCAGCACAAGGCGGGCAACTGATCGCAGTTTTCGGAACTGGTCTTCCGAGAGATCATCGAAGGGGCATACAAGCGCACGCCTGCAGCAGCCGAGGATGATACCGGTCGGTCAAACGCAACTGGCGAGGGCCGGATCTGCTGTTGGCTGGCAGCTAACACTGGCGGGGCGGCGGCCTCAACTCCGGCGTGCCTAGAGCCGGCTGCTGCGAAAGCGTCCGACACGCTTCCCTTGGGGTCATCCCGTCCAGCGGGCATCCTTGGATCGCTGAAAAAAGACGAGGCGGCTTGATGATCCTGCCCTCGCTGAAGCACCTCGCGAAACCCCTTTTCCAGTCGCAGAAGCTCCTCTGGACCGGTAGGCGGCTCGTCAGCTCGACCATCGAACAGCGGCCGGAGCGCCTCGGACACGTGCTGCTCAAAGCCCACTCGCCGGGCCTGGACCGCTTGCCCGTCTTCCAAGCCGGCGTCCTGCACCTGCGACAAAGCTGTTACACGGGATGGATTACTATTTCGCGGGTTCATACTAGCCTCACATCAAACTGTATCGTCAAAGTCCTGCGCCAATTCACACAGCGGGTCATCGAGTTGAGATTCTGCGGAGAGCGCCTCCTCTGCTCCCGTCAAGGGCGCCGGCTCCGGGAGGGCGCCTGTCTGGCGTTCAAAGATGCGTTTCAGAATGCGATCCGAAAAATATCGCACCTTCCTCAATTTTAATGGTGGCAGACCTTTGATGAGAACAATCTCGTAGTCGTCATCGAGCAGCCGAACCTGTTCGGGACGCAATAGCGGTGCACCTTGATGTGAATTCTGAATGTTCCAATCGAACGTTCGCGCCTGGCTGTAGGAAATCGATTGGGCTTGAAATGTGAATCCACCGATAGCTTTGGAAATGTAGTTCGGAGTCTCGTCATCTACCTCGATGTTCCTAGAAGCGCGCCGGCAGCCCGGGCGGGGGGCTTGGGGTTAGACTGCCAGCGCACGCCACTCATAAAGAGCGGCCTCTTTTCGCGGTTCGGACACCCATAGTCAACCCGGCAACGTCTGGATGCCCGCTGTGCTTTTTGCAGAGCGGCGATGCCGGGCATATCGGCCGATCCTGTCTAGGATGGTGTGGCCACTCTCGTCGGCCGAGTTGATGCTCCAGCCAGTATCGCCTTGCCGACCAGCATGAGTTCGCCGTTAGCAATCCATCGTTGCGAGCCGAGACCGAGGTAAAAAGCGCGTGTTATCGACTATGTAGCTGACGCTCCCGCTGACGCAGGGTTCCCGCCATTGCCTCGAGGACTACCTCGAAATGAAATACCTCTGCACGGGCGGCATCTGAAGCATGGGCTTGCAGGGCTCGCAGACCGGTAAACCAGCGAGCCATCTCCAAATATGTGAATTGTGGATTGCTCCTCGACGGGAGCTGAGGGGCGGCTCCGCAAGCCTTACGACGCTCTTTGCGAGCCGTAGCTGCCGAGCTGGCAAAAGGCCGGGCTACGTCGCGCCAGCGCAATCGGCGCGCAGAAAATTAGGCCTACCCGCTCCGGGACCGCGGACCTCGTCAGCTTCTCGTAAGTATGCCCGAGTAGGTTGCTCAGCTGATCTGTGGACGTGAGGCTAGCGTGAACCGGCACAAATTTGACCTATCCAATGTAACAGGTTGGCGGCAGGTGCAGCCCCCGGCATCTCAAGAGCAAGCGGCACAGGCCGGGCAAGAGGGCTTTGAGCAGCGCTCGGGCGAGGCGCGCCAAGCCGCTGCCCAAATTCCCGCCCCCGGCGTTCCGGCTCTGCCAGACCCGTTCCATCCTCATCCGTCTCAGGGAGACCTGAGCCTCATCGAAGGCGCGGCCCCATGGGAAGCGCAGCCCATGATGCAAGGGAGCGGACAAGAACACGCCGCGGCGCCGTACGCCGGAGGCAGTGGGTCGATGCTAGGTGCCTCGGTGCTGCAGCCGGGTCACTCAACGGCGCGCCATCATCATGCGCCGGATTCGTCAGTGGGTGATCTGAATCCTTCCGCACCGTTCGAGTTGCGTGACCATGCTCGTTCCGCCGTGCCGGCGGCGGTGCAGCCAGATCCTCCAATAGTGGTCTCCGACGGTCGCGGCTGCAAGCGTCCTCTTTATTCCAACGATGCGACCGTTGTCGAAGGGCTGAGGTCACTCTACGCGGGTAAGGCCAAGGAGGACACGGTCAAGCGCCATGTAAATTCTCTTTACGGCTTTGGTCGTTGGCTCTTTAAAAATAACAAGCCGGGATTTGCTGCTCGGCTTCACGAGGAGTCGCTGGATGAAGATCTCAAGGAGTACGAGAGCAGTGGTGGCTCCTCGACTGTGGCTGTGGCACTGCGTCGTCTCAGAGAGTCGGCGGGCGGAGTGCCAATGGTGGGCCGCGCTGTCCTGAATCCCGACCCTGCCGACGCCGTGCTCATCAAAGAGTACAAAGCGGCTCTCATCAAAGAGTACAAGGGAGCGCCTGCGACCGGGCCGAATCGCCAAACCATTCACGACTATGGAGCTACTCTTAGACGTTTCAGTGAATACCTGGTTGAAAACAACAAGCCGGGGATTGCGGCTCGGCTTCACGAGGAGTCGCTGGATGAAGATGCCAAGCGCTATAAGGACTCCAGTGGTGACCGGAGGATCATTGCACTAGCTCATCTCCGGAAGTTCCTGCCGTCCGCCGCACTCGGGCGCGAAATTGCCCTTGCTGCTCGTCCGGAAGACGCAGTCGGCATGGAGGCTCGTGCCATTGGGGACGCCGCTGCGCAGCACAGCGGGCCGCAGAAGGCATTGGGTCGGCCAGAGAAGCTCCCTGGGGAAGCTAATGAAGACGCCGCTGTTCTGCCATCGTCTTTCGTACCAACTGGGCACCATCACCAAGCCTCGGATCCCGCAGAGTCCTTTCGTCCCCTGATCTGGCGCGACGGCGACCAGCGCGCGCCGGACGAGCGGATCGCTGCACAGGACAGGAGCAACCTGCTACCAAGCGAGGAGGTGCCACTGAGGCCACCGGAATTCGCTCCGCCCAGCTTGCGGGCGGGGAATTCCGCCTCGCCAGAGCTCTTTCCTGAGGGGATGTCCCCCGCGGTCGAAGGGTTTTTTGGTGTTTTCGGCGACCCCAGCGGGCGGGTGCTCGGCGCATTGCAATTGCTAGGCGACGAACATATCCAGAGGGATTACCAGCTCCTGGAGCAGGAGTTGCAGGGGAACAATCCAGAACTCGCCGCCCGGACGCGGTTCGTGGATCCCCTCGTAGCCAATTATCATCTGCGCTTGGGCTCCGAGAGCGACAAGCTAAGCGCATTCCAGCGCATCGTCCATAATCAGAACGGTAACGACACAGCCGACTTCCTGTTCGTGCCAGTGAGCGATGGCGGTAAGACTCTTGCGGAGCGCGGCAAACATTGGTCGCTGCTGTTCGTTGATCGCAGCGACCGGGAACGGCCGGTTGCCTATCATTATGACTCCGTCAGCGGATGGCATGACAAGCTTGCAAAACACCTCGCAGAAAGGCTGGGCGCCAGCCTGGAGACCCGCGTGGACTTACCCCGCATCGCCCAGCAGAGCAACGAGTGGGATTGCGGAGTCTACGTGGTGGACGGCACGCGGGCGCTGGTTGGGCGATTGCAAAGATGGCAGCCAGACCAGCCAGACCTGAACCTCAACAACCTCGTCGTCAATCGGCAGGCACTACAAACCCGACTCATGGGTGACGATACATCTGGAACGGCAAATTATCTCACGAACTTTGAACTCATGGACCGACAGGCGCGAGACGCGGTTAAGGAAAGCCCCGTTGGGACGTTTCACCAGCGGATCAAGCGGCTCGGCCAGTCAGCGCGAGCGTTGCACGACAGAGCCCTGGCTCCAGTCGCGCCGGACCAAGGCAACCCAGACTCGGTGTTCGTACGGGACGTTGTTCCCGGGGAAACACGCCATCATCATGCGCCGGATTCGTCAGTGGTTGATCTGAATCCCCCCGCACCGTTCGAGTTGCGTGACCATGCTCGTTCTATGCCGGCGGCGGTGCAGCCAGATCCTCCAGTAGTGGTCTCCGGTCGCGACAAGCGTCCTCTTTATTCCAACGATGCGACCGTTGTCGAAGGGCTGCGGTCAGCACTCTATGCCGGTAAGGTCGGGGAGCGCACGGTCACGGACCATGTAAATTCTCTTCTCGGCTTTGGTCGTTGGCTCTTTGATAATAACAAGCCGGGATTTGCTGCTCGGCTTGACGATCCGTTGCTGGATCAGGATCTCAAAGAGTACCAGCGCGAGAGTGGCTCCTCGAACGTGGCTAGAGCACTGGGTCGTCTCAAAGAGTCGGCGGGCGGAGCGCCAATGGTGGGCCGCGCTGCCCTGAATCCCGACCCTGTCGACGCCGAGCTCATCAGAGATTACAAAGCGGCTCTCATCAAAAAGTACGAGGCAGAGCCTGCGACCGGGCCGAATCCCAAAACCACTCAGGACTATGCGGCTACTCTTAGACGTTTCAGTCAATACCTGCATGAAAACAACAGGCCGGGGATTGCGGCTCGGCTTTACGAGGAGTCGCTGGATGAAGATGCCAGGCGTTATTTGGACTCCAGTGGTAACCGGTGGATCAGTGCACTAGCTCATCTCCGGAAGTTCCCGCCGTACGCCGCACTCGGGCGCGAAATTGCCCTTGCTGCTCGTCCGGAAGACGCAGTCGGCATGGAGGCTCGTGCCATTGGGGACGCCGCTGCGCAGCACAGCGGGCCGCAGAAGGCATTGGGTCGGCCAGAGAAGCTCCCTGGGAAAGCTAAGCAGCTGAGCGAGATCGGCAATTCAGGCGCTCGCGTGCTGATGCAGGCCCCCACCCATCAAGTGGGTGCATTGCCATGGGAGGCG